>JAQXZA010000001.1 GCA_029226955.1 Clostridia bacterium
GTTGAGCAGATAATGAGTATGAACGGCGACAGACACGTTATTTTGCTTTCAGGACCTTCGGGCAGCGGAAAAACAACAACTGCAAAAAAGCTCGCCGATGAGTTTAAAATGCACGATATTGATGTACAGCTTATATCTATGGACGATTTTTACCTTGGCATAGATTATGTTTGTAAAACACCCGACGGTAAGCCCGATTTTGAATGTGTTGAGGCACTTGATATTCCACTTATACGCAAGACAATAGAACAGCTTGCTGAAACAGGCGAATGTACAATCCCGAAATATGATTTTACAATAAGTCAGCGTTCATCAGAAACACAAGAAATAAAGCTGAGCCGTAATTCAGTTATCATAATTGAGGGTATTCACGCATTGAATCCGATATTCAGCGACGGTATGCCTGTTGATAAAGTTGTTAAAGTTTATGTCAGCGTAAAACAGGGAATAAAATCGGGCGAGGATTATGTTCTTACAAACCGTGATATACGCTTTTTAAGACGGGTTGTGCGTGATTACAGTTTCCGTAAAGTTCCGCCTGAAAATATGCTTGAAATGTGGCCTGTTGTGTGCGAGGGCGAAGTAAAATATATACGTCCGTACCGTTACACAAGCGACTTTACTGTCAATTCAATCCATATTTATGAGCCTTGTATAATGAAGAATACGGCATTGGAACTTTTGCAGAAAATTCAAAAAGACAATCCGAGCCGTGAATATACGGACAGACTTATACAGTCACTTATGCGTTTTGAAAGCATAGATTCGTCGCTTATTCCTGAAAATTCGCTTATACGTGAATTTATCGGCGGCGGTTGTTATATATATTGACATAACAGCCGATATTTTTTAAAAAATTTATGACAGATGTTAATTTTACCGCAAACTCCTTGAAGATTACATTCAAAGATGATATAATCTTTTTAATATATACGATTTTCAGAAAGGGAGATAAAAATTATGGGTATTCTTGAAGACTTACTTCTTAACGCAAGAACAGCAGTTGATGCCGTAGGTAAAAAAGCAGGTAAGGTTATTGATGTTTCAAAACTTACTCTTGCGGCGGCTGACCTTAAATCAGAAATATCAAGAAAATGCGAAATTCTCGGACGCATTACCTATGAGGCAAAAACAACAGGCAAAAACTATGATAAAACTATTGATGAACTGGTTGAAAAAATCAAAGACCTTAATTCACAGCTTGATTCAGTAAATGATGTTATCGCAAATTCAAAGCAAAAGCAGAAATGTTCGGTATGCGGAACTTATAACGCAAAGGGTGCTGTTTTCTGCAATAAATGCGGAGAAAGGCTTAATGCAAAGACTGATGCTGATGAACCGGCTGATACAACATCTTCTGCTGATAATATTGATTTTGCGGAAGACAGCTTTGATGACGGAGAAATCGGACTTTAAACTTAATCGAAAAGGCACTGAACCCAAAAATTCAGTGCCTGTTTTTCAGATTCTGATTCATACCGAAAGGACGTGTTTTATTGATCAAAAGAAAAAAGGAACAAAAAGCACAATCCTTTTTACAGGGTGCGGCGGTGCTTGGGGCAAGTATGGTCATAGTCAAAATTATGGGTATGATTTACAAAATACTGCTCTCAAATATGTACGGCGGTGTCGGAACAGGTCTTTTTAACTCGGCTTATGCACTCTACAATCCGCTTTTTGCTCTTTCAACGGCAGGATTTCCTATCGCAATTTCACGAATGGTATCTGAAAGTGTAACTAAGAAACGTTTTCGTGATGTAAAACAAATACATAGACTGTCTGTGCCGATATTTGTAGTCTGTGGTTGTATATGTTTTCTTGCAATGGTACTCGGCAGTTTCATTTATATAAAAATAATCAATGCTGATAATGCAATATTTGCAATTCTGTGCCTGTCACCGACAATATTTTTCGGTTGTCTTATGTCAATATATCGTGGATATTTTGAAGGTATGCGGAATATGGTACCTACTGCAATATCCGAGATAATAGAGGCAGCCTGTAAACTGTTTTTAGGCTTTACAGCGTCATTTATCACAATGCAGCTTTGCCTCAACAGCTACGAAAATTCGGGATATGTACTCGGAGTGAAGTGCAGCAGTATAACAGAAGCGGAATCTGTCGCCATACCTATTGCAGTAGGTGCGGCAATTACCGGAATTTCACTTGGCTCATTTTTCGGATTTTTGTTCCTGTTCATACGCTATAAGCGTGGAGGTGACGGAATAACAAAGGAAGACCTCAGAAACTCTCCTCCGCCACGCAAAAACAGTGCAATAATTCGCACAATGGTAAGAACGGCAATTCCTATCGGTCTTGGTTCAATCGTTATGAGTCTTGCCGATATGATTGATTCAACATTGGTTCAGGTAAGAATCAACAACATTATGGAAACAAATCCACAGGCACTCCTTAATGTTTATGGTTCACTCATTCCTGACGAAATATATTATGCTAATGAAACCCATACTTATCTTTATGGCTGTTATGGCATATCACTGACGCTTATGATGCTTGTAACGGCTGTAACACAGGTTTTCGGAACAACCGCACTTCCGTCCGTTACTGCTGCGTGGACAAGCGGCAACAAAGCCCAGCTCAAAAAGAGTATGGAAACCGTTATGAGAGTAACCGTCCTTGTAACAATTCCGTCAGGTATAGGTATGTCAGTTCTTGCAGAACCGCTTTTGTCACTTATTTACAACGGCAGCAGCGTTGCAAATGAGGTTGAAATAGGCTCAAAGGTTCTTGCAGTTATGGGTATATCCGTAATATTTATTGCAACCAGTACTCCGCTTTGCAGTATGTTGCAGGCGGTAGGGCGAATGGATATTCCATTGAAACTCTTTACAATAGGAATGATAATAAAAATAGTTGTCAATTATATTCTTGTTGGTATTCCCGAAATCAATATTCAGGGTGCAAATGTAGGCTCAATCGTTTGCTTTGGCTTTGTAACGATTATGGCAATGTTTTTCCTGTGCCGTGAAACAAAGGTAATACCTAACTTTATGTCTATATTTGTCAAGCCGCTTATGGCATCAATAATGTGCGGTGTTGCGGCATATTTCTCAGAAATTCTTTTCGATGTATTTTTCAGACAGAGAATTGCAACCATTCTTGCAGTTATTACGGCAATAGTTGTATATATTATTTTCCTGTTTGTGTTCAAGGCTTTTAAACGGGAAGATATTTTACAGATGCCAAAAGGAAATAAAATTCTGAAAATACTTGAAAAAAGAAAACTAATAAGGTAAAATACTATATTGTACGATAAATCTTATCAGTTCCGAAGGAGAGAGTTTAATTGAACTTTGAAACAAAGGAAAAATACAATATTGATGACCTTGTTGAAATAGTAAAAATTCTGCGTTCACCCGATGGCTGTCCCTGGGATAAGGTTCAGACTCACGAATCAGTCCGTCAGGATTTTATCGAGGAAGTCTATGAAGCGGCAGAAGCTATTGACGAAAAGGACACTGAACATCTCAGAGAGGAACTGGGAGATGTATTGTTTCAGGTTGTTTTTCACTGCGAGCTTGAAAGCGAGAAAAACAATTTTAACCTTGACGATGTGGCAGATGAGATATGCAAAAAAATGATACTCCGCCACCCGTACGTTTTCAGCAGTGTAACTGCTGATACCACTGACGAAGTTCTCAAAAACTGGGACGCAATCAAAATGAACTCAAAATCCCAGAAAACCCCGAGTGAAGCAATGGACAGCGTTTCAAAAACTTTGCCGTCGCTTATGAGGGCTGAAAAACTGCAAAGCAAAGCTAAGCGTTCGGGGATTGATTCAAAAAATACCGATAGTGCGTTTCAGTCTGTTTCAGAAAACCTTGAATCATTAAAAGCTGCCATAGACAGTAATGATACTGAGGCTTACCAGAAAAAAATAGGAGAACTTCTCTTTTCAACAGTCCGCCTTGCAAGATTTATCGGGGTTGACTGCGAAAAATCGCTGTATAATGTCTGCGATGAGTTCACGGATAATTTCAGATTATTTGAAAAATTTGTGGCTCAGAAAGGCATTGATATACAGAATTCAGATGTTGATACACTGAATGAACTTTGGAACGAATTTACCAAAAAAAGAAAAAACTTGGAGGAAAATCTAAAATGAACAAATCAGAACTTATTACTGCCGTTGCAGAAAAAGCAGAGATTACTAAGAAGGACGCTGAAAAGGCAGTTTCCGCTATGCTTGATATAATCATCGAGCAGGTAGCACAGGGCGAAGAAATCCGTATCGTAGGCTTTGGTACATTTGAACGTCACGAAAGAAAAGAAAGAACAGGCTGCAATCCTCGTACAAACGAGAAAATCACAATCGCTGCTTCAAAAGTACCGGCATTCAAGGCTGGTAAAGCATTCAAGGATGCTGTTGATCAGAAATAATTTTTTTAAAACCGGTCGTATGACCGGTTTTATTGTTTAATGATTAAAGGGGAGATAGTAAATTTATGCGACTTGATAAATATCTTAAAATATCAAGAATAATAAAAAGACGTACCGTTGCAAATGAGGCTTGTGATGCCGGTCGTGTAACCGTAAACGGCAAAACCGCCAGAGCGTCCTATGATGTAAAAGTAGGCGACATTATCGAAATATCGCTCGGAGCACACCCGATAAAAGCTGAGGTTCTTAACATCAACGAATATGCAAAAAAAGACGAGGCAGGTCTTATGTATAAAATCATTTCAGAATAACAGAATAAATCACAGACTTTCAGCATAAAAATTATTAAACTGATTTTATGAATGAAAGGAAAGTGCATAATATGCCGACAGAGGAAAAACACCCTGTCCGTACAAAGCACAATCTGATACTTGAAAACCGCAAGCTGCTGACGGTTTCGGGCGTTTCCGATGTTTCGGGCTTTGATGAACAAAATGTTGTGCTTGTAACTGATATGGGGGAACTGACCGTAAAAGGCAGTAAACTCCATATAAATAAATTCAGTCTTGAAACAGGTGAGCTTAATCTTGACGGCGATATTTATTCTTTGACTTATGCCGAGAATAAACAGACCGAAGGCGGATTTTTCTCGAAATTGTTCAGATAGGGAGTGGGCATTTGGAACTCACGCTCAGACAGCAGACAGAAGCATTTTTGTGGTCGTTTGTTCTGGGAATAATTGTTGCCTTGATTTATACTGTAATTTCTGTCATCAGAGTAATTTCACCTCCGTCAAAAATTCAGCTTTTTGTCGGAGATGTGCTTTTTATGGTGTTTTCAGCGTTGCTTAATTTTCTTTTTGCGGTTGCATTTACTGAGGGAAATTTAAGATTTTATACAATATTTGCCGAACTTATAAGTTTTTTTGCAATTCATTTAACGCTTGGCAGAGTGGCAAAAAAGACAGCACATATTATTTTTCGCTTTATTTCAGCCATTTTACGCAAAATTTCTTATCCGGTTATCAAACTTATAAATGCTTTTTTGTCTTTTTTGCGGGAAAAATGTTCTGTAATGTTAAAAAAAGCAAAAAAAATCAAAAAAGTACGCTTTTTTCCCTTGCATTGTCGATATAAGATGTTGTATAATGTTAATGATAAATCATCAGAACGATAACAGCATTTTATTAAGAAAGGTGATGACTGTATGCGTAAAAAATCCAATAAGGCTAAACCGTCAAAAAAATCAAGAAAAAAACGCAACTGGATTTTATATATTGCGGTGGTTGCCTTTTCTTTATATATAGTTGTTACTATCGTTAATCAGCAAATACAAATCAGTAATGCAAAAACAGAACTTGAAGAACTTAATAATAAGATTTCTATTCAGAAAATCAAAAATGATGAGCTGAAACAGGTTGCTGATGCTGTTGACAGTGATGATTTGGATTCTTTTTCTGATTATATTGAAAAGGTTGCAAGGGAAGATTTGGATTATGTAAAAAACGGTGAAGTTGTATTTATTAACATTGCCGGCGATTGAGAGGAGAAAGCGTAGTTAGTATGGGTCTTGAAGTGGGAATGATAGCAGAGGGTAAGGTTACCGGTATAACAAAATTCGGTGCTTTTGTTGAACTCGAAGGCGGAAAAACAGGAATGGTACATATTTCTGAGGTTGCTCCGACTTATGTCAATGATATTAAGGAATATCTGAAAGAAGGTCAGACCGTAAAGGTTAAAGTTCTCAGCATTGGTGAGGACGGAAAAATCAGCCTTTCTATAAAAAAGGCTCTGCCACAGCAGCAACGCAGACCGTCATATCAGCAAAATAAAAATTCTTCCTCACGCCAGTCGGCTCGTCCGGGGAATTTTGACTGGCAGTCATCAAAGCGTACTGAACCTACAAGTTTTGAAGATATGATGTCAAAATTCAAACAGACCAGTGATGAAAAAATGTCAGACCTTAAACGTATGAATGAATCAAAACGTGGCGGATATTCAAGACGTGGCGGTAATCAACAGAAACAATAAATTGATTTTTTCAGAGAGTCGGGTTCGGCTCTCTGTATTTTTTATAAAGGAAAATTCAACTATGATAATAAATGCTGAAATACATACAATGGACGACAATAATACCGTGATAAAAAACGGCTATATATGCTTTTCTGACGGAAAAATTTCCGCAGTTGGTGAGATGTCGGAACTCAAAAAAACTGACGATAACGTCATAGACGTAAAAGGCAGACAGGTCTATCCGGGTTTTGTGGACGCTCATACTCATCTGGGAATATTTGAGGATTCACTGACTTTCGAGGGCGACGACGGAAATGAGGACACCGACCCGATTATGCCACAACTTCGTGCCATTGATGCGGTAAATCCGTTTGACAGATACTTTGACGAGGCATTGTCGGCAGGTGTTACAACCGTTCTTACAAGTCCGGGCAGTGCCGACCCAATCGCCGGACAAATTGCCGCAATAAAGACTTTCGGAAAACGCATAGATAGAATGATTATCAAAGCACCTGTTGCAATAAAATTTGCACTTGGTGAGAATCCGAAATCCACATACAGTGACAAAAGTCAGACGCCTGTTACAAGAATGGCAACAGCATCACTTATCCGTGAAACTCTTGCAAAAGCAAAAAATTACTATGAGGACAAGCAGAATTATTTATCCGACAAAGAAAATTATGATAAACCTGAATATGATGCAAAATGCGAGGCACTTATTCCGTTGTTCAGAAAGGAAATTACGGCACATTTTCACGCACACCGTGCAGATGATATTTTTACAGCAATAAGAATTTCAAAGGAATTTGATATTGACTGTGTTATAGTTCACGGAACAGACGGACATCTGATTTGTGATGAACTTGTTTCTGACGGAATATCCGTTCTTTCAGGGCCTTTTCTGACGGACAGAAGTAAACCCGAACTCAAAAATTTAACCCCACATTCTCCGTCAGTTATGTCAGCAAATGGAATACCGACAGCAATAATAACAGACCACCCCGAAACCCCGATACAATATCTTCCGCTTTGTGCGGCGGTTGCCGTCAGGGAGGGAATGGACAGAACACAGGCTTTACGTGCAATAACAATAACTCCGTCAAAAATATGTGGTATTTCTGATAGGGTAGGTTCGATTGAAAAGGGCAAAGACGCAAATATACTTGTATTTGACGGCGACCCGCTTGATATTGTCAATAAACCTGTTATGGTAATAGCTGATGCGAAAATTGTCAAAAATTTGTTGTTGTGATTTTGTATAAATTTAATTAGTAAAATTTTAATAAAAACTTTATGTAAAGTATTTAAATTTTTTGTTTATAGTGTTATAATATAGATAATCTCAGAAATGAGGTTATCCAAAAACAAGGAGGTCCGATATTATGAAATACAACATTATAGGCAGAAAAGTTAATCTTAAAGACAATTTCAAAGACCGTGTTTACAAAAAAGTCGGAAAATTTGAAAGAATTTTCGGCGAGGACGCAGAAGCAACCGTTACAGTAACGCTTGAAAAAAATCGTCAGACAGTTGAAGTTACAATCCGTGATAACGGTATGATGTATCGTGCAGAAAGTACAGCTCTTGAAATGAATGACGCACTTGATGCGGTTGTTGATATACTCGGCGGTCAGATAAGAAAGAACAAAACAAAACTCAGCAAGAAAATTAAACCTGAGTCTTTTGAAGAATATTTTGCCGCTGAACCGACAGGCTATGAAGATGATTCACTTGATGATGAAGATTACGGCGTTGTACGTACAAAAACATTCTCTGTAAAACCGCTTAATGTTGAAGAAGCAATTTTGCAGATGAATATGATAGGACATCAGTTCTTTATGTTCCGTAACTGCCACACCAACGAAATAAATGTTGTTTATAAGCGTAAAGACGGCACATACGGACTTCTTGAACCGACAGACTGATAATTTTGTAAAACAAAATAAACTGAATTAAAAACGGCACTGTAACCGACAAATTTGTTGATTAAAGTGCCGTTTTATTAAAGTCTTGATTTAAAATCATCATACCCGAACTGTTTCAGTAGTCGTGTAGTTCCGTCTGATTTCAGCAGTTGTATTGACGGTAGGGGACGACCGTTAAATGTGTTGTTTTTTACCATAGAATAAATTGCCATATCCGTAAAAATCAGCTTGTCACCAATTTCAAGAGGCTTGTTGAACGAATAATCGCCTATAATATCGCCGGCAAGGCACGTAGCCGCACCCAAACGGTATGTATAGGGAAGAACGTTTGCCTCCTCAGAACCTATTATGTACGGTCTGTACGGCATTTCAAGCACATCAGGCATATGACAGGCGGCAGAAGTATCAACAATAGCTATATCCATATTGTTTTTAATATTATCAAGCACAGTTGTCACAAGATAACCGGCATTAAGTGCAACAGCCTCACCCGGTTCAATATAAACCTGAACATCATACTTGTTTTTTAGATAGTTAATGCAGTCAATCAGTTTTTCGACATCATAGTCAGGTTTTGTGATATGATGACCGCCGCCGAAATTTATCCATTTCATACGATAAAAATATTTACCGAATTTTTCTTCAATTACTTTTATTGTTCTTTCGAGAGTATCAGCACCCTGTTCGCACATTGTATGAAAATGCAGACCGCTTATACCGTCAAGTTCGTCAGGTTCAAAATTATCAAGAGTAATTCCAAGTCTTGAATTTGTAAAACAAGGATTATAAATATCCGTTTCAATCTCCGAATATTCAGGATTTAAACGCAATCCAAATTCAATATTTTTATGCTGTAAGGCTTTTTCTCTGAAATGTTTCCACTGAGAAAAAGAATTGAAAATAATATGGTCGCACATTCCAAGAAGCTGTTCAAATTCATCATCAGTATATGCCGGAGAATATACGTGAATCTGACGGTTTTTCATTTCTTCATAGGCAAGTTTTGCCTCAAAAAGACCGCTTGCGGTAGTGCCGCTTATGTATTCTGAAATAAGCGGATAAAGATGATATGCTGAAAAAGCCTTTTGTGCCAAAAGAACATTACAGTCTGTTTGCTGTTCAACATATTGGAGAATTTCAAGATTTTTAATAATAGCCTGTTCATCAATAACATAACAGGGAGTAGGAAGTGACATAAGACTTTGCATTTTGTTTTTATCCATAAAAATATACCTCTTGAATTTATTAAGTTACTGACACAATTATATCATATACAAACAAAAAAATAAACAGTGCCGGAAATAAAAATCCGACACTGCCCGAATATTAAATTTTACTGTCAGTCAACAAGTTCAGGATTGAAACTTTCTTTCCACGGAAGTCCGAATTTGTTCAAAGCGTCCATAAACGGATCGGGGTCAAATTCTTCAATATTATGAACACCGGGTTTATTCCACTTTCCTGTCAGAATCATTGCTGCACCAATCATAGCCGGAACACCTGTTGTATATGAAACAGCCTGAGAGCCTACTTCTTTATAGCACTCCTGATGGTCACATACGTTATAAAGATAATATGTTTTGTCCTTGCCGTCTTTTTTGCCGATAAAAATACAGCCGATATTAGTTTTACCCTTTGTACGTGGTCCGAGTGAAGCCGGGTCGGGAAGAACAGCTTTAAGGAACTGTAACGGAACAATCTTATGTCCTTCAAAGTCGATAGGTTCAATAGATGTCATTCCGACATTTTCAAGACATTTAAGATGAGTAAGGTAGCTTTGTCCGAATGTCATAAAGAAACGGATTCTCTTAATGCCTTTTATGTTGAGAGCCAGTGATTCAAGTTCCTCGTGGTGAAGAAGATACATATCCTTTTCACCAATTTCAGGGAAATTATAAACTCTCTTGATTTCCATAGGTTCTGTTTCAACCCACTTGCCGTCTTCAATATAACTGCCCTTTGCCGATACTTCACGAATGTTTATTTCGGGATTGAAGTTTGTTGCGAACGGATAGCCGTGGTCGCCCGCATTACAGTCAAGAATATCAATATAATTGATTTCGTCAAACTGATGTTTCATTGCATAGGCACTGAATACACCTGTAACACCCGGGTCAAAGCCACTGCCAAGAAGTGCGGTAATACCGGCTTTTTCAAATCTTTCACGGTAAGCCCACTGCCATTTGTACTCGAATTTTGCTGTATCAAGCGGTTCATAATTTGCTGTGTCAACATAGTTTGTTTTAGTTGCAAGACAAGCGTCCATAATAGTTAAATCCTGATACGGCAGAGCAAGATTTATAACAACATCAGGTTTGTAACTGTTAATAAGAGCAATAAGTTCATCAACGTTATCCGCATTTACCTGTGCCGTAGAAATTTTTGTTTTTCCGCCGTCAAGTTTTTCTTTGAGTGCGTCGCATTTTGATTTTGTTCTGCTTGCAATGCAAATGTCCTCAAACACATCAGAATTTTGACAACATTTGTGTATGCAAACACTTGCAACACCGCCAGCACCAATAATTAAAGCCTTACCCATTTTTTAAGCCTCCGTTTTTTACTTGATTTGTATTTAAAAAACATTGTTTTTAATACCGACATAAAATTATATTATGAAAAACATAAAATATTATACCCAAAATAAGCGGTTATTCGCCCTCCATAAGCTGTTTTGTAACATAGGTAGGCAAAGCAAAACAGCCCTTATGCAGACGTGTATTATAGTATTGAGTGTCAATACCGAGCCTGTTCCATTTACCTTCATCAAGGTCGTTTACAGGGTGGAATTTCTTTGACGCAAAACCAAAGAGCCAGTGTCCCGACGGATATGTCGGAATATTTGCCTGATAAACCTTGCAGACAGGGAAGAACTCAACGATTTTTCTGTGTGCAAGTTTCATAGCTTTTGCGTAGGTGTTATAATAAGGACTTTCGTGCTGATTTACAAGAATACCGTTTTCGTTAAGAGCCTTGTAGCAGTTTCCGTAAAATTCGGTAGTAAAAAGTCCCTCACCGGGGCCGATAGGGTCGGTAGAATCGACAATAATAAGGTCATAACAGTTTTCACAGCCTCTTACAAAACGAAGTCCGTCATCAATATAGACGTGGACACGAGGGTCGTTAAGTTTGCACGAAACAGTAGGAAGAAATTCCTTGCAAGCGTCAACAACCATACGGTCTATTTCAACCATATCAATATTTTCAATGGTTTTGTAACGTGTCAGTTCACGAACCGTTCCGCCGTCACCGGCACCGATAACAAGAACGTTTTTAATTTCAGGATTAGTCGCCATAGGCACGTGGGTTATCATTTCGTGATAGATAAATTCATCTTTTTGTGTCAGCATAATTCTGTCGTCAAGTACGAGAACATCACCAAATTCAGGCGTACTGAAAATTTCGATTCTCTGAAAATCCGACTGTGCCGAATATTTTTGTCTGTCACAGCGAATAGAAAATCTGACATTAGCGGTTTGTTCTTCCGTGTACCACATTTCCATAGAAAATACCTCCGTTTTGATAAAATAAAAAGCTCAGATAAATGTTTTATCAGTTGTTAATTTTTTATAATGTTTATTTTGTTCGTGTTTATATCCTCCGCACCTGTAAGGTTACAGCCTTTTGCTTTGGCGTAGATTATATATTCGAGTGCATCTTCCGTGATAAGTTCGCCAGGGGCAAGAATAGGTATTCCCGGCGGATAGCACATAACAAATTCAGCACAGACTTTTCCGAGAGTATCTCTTAGTGGCAACTGAACTTTATCCGCATAAAAAGCCTCTTGCGGAGAACATACAACGTGCGGTTCAATATATTCGTGGTCAAGCATACCGGCGGGGTCTTTTGAATATAATCTTTTTATCTCTGATAAAGCGGAAATAAGTCGTTCAATATTAAGTATGCTGTCACCGACTGAAACTATGGCAAGAATATTTCCTATATCGCCAAATTCAATCTGAATTTCGTATTTGTCACGCAGAATGTCATAAACTTCAATTCCGGCAAGACCGATGTTTCTTGTATGTACTGAAATTTTTGTCGGGTCAAAGTCAAATATTGAATCACCGTTTATAAGTTCACGTGAAAAGGCATAAAGTCCTCCGAGTTTATTTATTTCTTCACGACCGTATGACGCAAGTGAAGTAACACGTTCAAAAATTTTTTTTCCGTTAAGTGCAAGATTTTTTCTTGAAATATCAAGGGAAGACATAAGAAGATATGAGGCACTTGTTGTTTGAGTAAGATTGATAATCTGACGTACATATCCCTCGTTCATACTTTCGCCCAAAAGCAGAGCGGAACTCTGAGTCAGAGAGCCGCCTGTTTTGTGCATACTGACCGCCGACATATCCGCACCAACGCTCATTGCCGACAGGGGCATATAATCCCCGAAATAAAAATGTGTTCCGTGTGCCTCGTCAACAAGGACTTTCATTCCGGCATTATGTGCACTTTTTACTATTTCACGCAGATTTGAACATACTCCGTAATAAGTCGGATTGTTTACGATAATAGCTTTTGCGTCAGGATTTTGTGCAATAGCCTGTTTTACGGATTCAACACTCATTCCGAGCGGTATTCCGAGTTCCTTGTTCATATCAGGATTTACATATACAGGTATAGCACCGCATACAATTAAAGCATTTATACTGCTGCGGTGTACATTTCGTGGCATAATTATCTTGTCGCCACGTTTGCATACACTCATAACCATAGCCTGAACCGCACTTGAAGTTCCGTTCACCATAAAAAATGCGTGAGCCGCACCGAAAGCGTCAGCCATAAGTTCTTCCGCCTCTTTTATAACGCTTATCGGGTGACATAAATTATCAAGCGGTTTCATTGAATTTACATCAACGCTCATACATTGTTTACCTAAAAATTCCGTCAGTTCGGGGTTGCCTTTGCCTTGCTTGTGTCCGGGAACATCAAAAGAAACAATTCTGTTTTCCCTGTACTGTTTTAAAGCCTCATATACGGGAGCATTATCTTGTGAAAGCCTCATATTTGTTACCTCATTCATAAACATTAGAGCCGCTGAAAATCTCAATCATTTCACGTCTTAAACTGTCGGAAATAGAAAGTCTTACTTTTGGCGGAAGTTCATATACATCTGTTTTAAAGAGATAATTTTGCAATTCAAGTTCTTTTATGAGCATTTGTGTATGAAAAATATTTGCCTGATACACATTTATATCTACCGTATCATATCTTTTGAGTGTTTCATCTTTGATATAATCCTGAATAGAAGTGATTTTATGGTCAATAAAAAGTTTTTTTCCGCTGGTATCACGGGTAAAACCACGCACTCTGTAATCAATGGTTATGATGTCTGAGTCAAAGCTGTCAATGAGAAAATCAAGTGTGTTAAGCGGCGATATAGTTCCACAGGTTGAAACATCAATATCCACTCTGAATGTTGCAATAGCATTATCGGGGTGATATTCGGGATATGTGTGAACTGTAACGTGACTTTTGTCAAGATGTGCCGCAACGGATTCCTTTGCATATTTCATTATACAACTGCCGCAGTTACAGGATTCGTCAATTTTTTCGGGCATACCTTTTTCAGAAATAAGCAAGGTAACGCTTGCACCCTGAGGGTCATAATCCTGTTTGGAAATATTCAGAACAGACGCACCTATCATTTCCGTAACCTGACACAGAATTTTTGTTAAACGGTCTGAATTGTACTGTTCGTCAATATATGCGATATAGTCTTTTTGTTCACGTTCGCTTTTTGCATAGCAAACATCATATATATTAAAGCTAAGGGTTTTTGTCAGGTTATTAAATCCGTAAAGTTTCAGTCTTTTCTCCAATTTTAACATCACAACCTTAATTTAATTACTTATACAAAAATTTTTTTAAAATCAGTTCTGTTCTGAATTTTCGCTGAGTTTTTTTACAATCATATTTGCACACATATACACGTTGCCGCCGCCGATAGTTATAATAAGGTCACCGGGCTTTGCCATTTTTGTAACATAGTCTGTTATTTCCTCAAATGTCTTGAACCATACGCAACCGTCAATTTTTTCGGCAAGGTCTTTTGCGTAAATGTTATATGTGTTTGTTTCTCTTACAGGGAGAATTTCCGATAATATTGCGTGGTCAGGAATTGAAAGCACCTCTGCAAATTCGTTCAGGAACATATATGTTCTCGAAAAAGTATGCGGCTGAAAAACTGCCCATACATTTTTGAATCCCATACTCATTGCGGTAGTAAGCGTTGCACGAAGTTCAGTCGGGTGATGTGCAAAGTCATCAGCAACAGTAATTCCGTTTAATTTTCCGAGAATTTCAAATCTTCTGTGAGCACCGCTGAACTCAGCAAGAGCATTTGAAACGTCCTCAGGCTTAACGCCGAGAGTAATTGTTGTTGCGGCTGCTGCCAGTGCGTTCATAACATTGAATTTACCCGGCACTTTCAGCTTGACGGAGGCAATTTTTTCATTCTGATGTATAATGTCAAAGCTGTCGCAGACGCCGGATTCAGCCGTAATTTCAGCACGGAAGTCATTATTTTTCCCGAAACCGAATGTTACGATTTTTTTGCCCTGTTTTTCCATATCCTTAACGCAGAACATAGAATTTTTATCGTCGCCGTTTACGACAATGAGGGAAGATGTCTGTGACGCAAATTTTGTAAATGATTCCTTTATTCTGTCAAGAGTACCGAAATAGTCAAGATGGTCAGCGTCAACATTAAGAATAACCGAAACAGCGGGGTAAATATGAAGAAAAGTATCTACATATTCGCAAGCCTCACAAACCATAATGTCAGATTTGCCTATACGGCTGTTTCCGTTGATAAAGGGAAGTTTTGCACCTATTACGGCTGTCGGGTCAAAGCCTGACATAGTAAAAATCTGAGTAATCATTGATGTAGTTGTTGTTTTTCCGTGAGTACCGCATACAGCTACTGAATCCTTGTACTTTGAAACAACAGCACCGAGCATAATACATCTTTCAATAGAAGGAATATTATGTTCTCTTGCTGAAACGAGTTCCACATTGTCGAGTTTTACAGCGGCAGTATATACAACAAGGTCAGCACCGAGTACATTTTCCGCACGGTGTCCCATTGTTACAGGAATACCGTATGATTTGATACGCTCTAATGTATCGGATTCGGCTGTATCAGAGCCTGTAATTTCAAAGCCTTTATGAAATAAAATTTCAGCGAGCGGACACATACCCGAACCGCCTATTCCTACAAAATGTATTCTCTTTACATTATCAAGCAGATGCTCATAATTATCAACCATTTAATAAAGCACTTCCAATCTGAAAAATCAAGCATAAATTTATTATATTATTAAACCGCAAAAAAATAAAGACAAAAAGAAAAAATTGTTGAATAACAATATATATGGTTTCTTGTAAGTCAACGATACAAATTGATTATATAATAAAAAGTTTTTAATTTCAATATATATAATTCCAAAATAAAACAAAACAAAGCACAAAATAAGTCTGTTGTAAAAATCAAAAATAAAAGGGAATGTACAAAATACATTCCCTTTGAAGTGGAGCGGATGACGAGGCTCGAACTCGCTACCTCAACCTTGGCAAGGTTGCGCTCTACCAGATGAGCTACATCCGCATTTTAAATTTTTTGCTGTGTCCTGACGACATTTGATATTATATCGCATAAAAAACCAAAAGTCAATACTTTTTTGAAAAAAATTTTGATTTTTTTATTTTGTTCTTTCTGAAAGCGTCATATTTTACATTTAAAAGCATTTTATTATAATAAATTTTCCTGTAAATGATTATAAAATTTACTTTTGGTTGACAGATAGTTATTGACACCTGTTTTATAAGAATATATAATTTATTTGTATTTTGGAACAAGGAGAGAGAAAATGAAAAAGAAAACGGGTAATGCACAAGCCTCAGAAATAAAAAAGAATATAAAGCGTTACAGTGCCGAAACAGACACAGGTCTTACATCTGAACAGGTTGCCGAAAGAATGAATGACGGTCTGAATAATCAGACACAGGAACTTCCTACAAAAAGCGTGAAAAGAATACTTTACGATAATATATTCACACTTTTTAACGTTTTGAATGTAGTTCTGGGATTATTGGTGTTTTATGTCGGCTCTTATAAGAATATGTTGTTTCTTGGAGTAATGCTTTGCAACACCGCAATAGGCATTTTTCAGGAAATACGTGCAAAGAAAACCATAGACCGTCTGTCAATAGTTTCAGCCAAAAAAGTCAATGTTGTTCGTGACGGAAAAATTGTACAGCTTCATACAGATGAAATAGTTCTTGACGATATTATTGAATTTTCACAGGGAAATCAGATTCCTGTTGACTGTAAGGTTATATCGGGAGAGTGTGATGTAAACGAATCACTGCTCACAGGCGAATCAGACGCAGTACATAAAACAAACGGCGATATGATGTTTTCGGGTAGCTTTATTGTCAGCGGAAAATGTTTTGCAAGAGTAGAACATATCGGCAGTGAAAACTATGCGTCAAAAATTTCTGCGGAAGCAAAATATATCAAAAAGGTAAACTCAGAAATAATGTTTACACTTAAAAAGATTATAAAAATACTGACAATAATAATTATTCCGCTTGCAATTCTTCTTTTATTACGTCAATACGGTGCGTCGGAAGTCCCAGATACAGAAACAATCACTACTTTTTTCGGACAGGTTAATGCCCGTTTTGCAGACGCTATGGTTTCAACAGTTGCGTCCGTTATAGGTATGATACCTGAGGGACTCATACTTCTGACCAGTACGGTTCTTGCGGTAAGCGTAATAAGACTCTCAAAACAGAAAGTTCTTGTACAGGAATTATATTGTATTGAAACACTTGCACGAGTTGATGTTTTATGCCTTGATAAAACCGGCACAATAACAGAGGGTTGTATGGAAGTTGTCGATACTGTGCCTTATGATAAGGATATAGAAAAAGAAAATATATATGATATAATGTGCGGCATTACTTCCGCAATAGATGATACAAACGCAACATTTATGGCACTGAAAGAAAAATTCAACAGCAAAAGTCCTATGCAAGCCGATAAGATAGTTCCTTTTGCGTCCGAAAAGAAATGGTCGGGCGTACATTTTAAAGAAGAAGGCACTTATATTATGGGTGCTGCCGAATTTATTTTAAAAACCGTTCCGAATGATTTAAAACAGCTTTTGGAAAGCTATTCAAGAAACTACCGTACAATAATTATTGCACATTCTGACAATAATTTTAATGACCGTGATTTGCCAGATGATATAAAAGTTTTGGGAATTATTCTCCTTAATGATAAAATCCGTGCCGAAGCACCTCAGACATTAAGATATTTTGCCGACCAGAATGTAACCGTAAAAATTATTTCAGGTGATAATCCTATTACTGTTTCCGACGTTGCAAGACGTGCCAATGTCAAAAACTATGATAAATATGTTGACGCAACAACTCTCAAAACAGACGAAGATATTAAGGACGCTATGAATAAATATACCGTTTTCGGACGTGTTACACCTGAACAAAAAAAGAAATTTGTTGTTGCACTTAAAGAACAGGGACATACAGTAGCAATGACAGGTGACGGAGTAAATGATGTTCTTGCACTGAAAGAGGCAGATTGCAGTATTGCAATGGCGGCGGGCAGTGATGCGGCAAGAAGTGTATCACAGCTTGTATTGCTTGACTCTAATTTTGCGTCAATGCCAAAGGTAGTTGCAGAGGGCAGACGTTCAATAAACAATATACAACGTTCATCTACATTGTTTATCGTTAAAACCATATTTTCTACACTGCTTGCATTTTTGTTTGTATTTGTTTCCGTTCCTTATCCGTTCCAGCCGATACAGCTTACTTTGGTAAATGCGTTTACAATAGGTATCCCGTCGTTTATTCTTGCACTTGAACCGAACAAGGAAAGAATAAAAGGTGTATTTTTCTTTAATATAATGAAAAATGCTGTTCCCGCCGGAATTACAACAGTTATAAATATAGTCCTGACAATTATCGCCAGATATGCCTTTTCTCTTACGGAAGTAGAATATTCCACTCTTGCGGTATGTCTTACAGCGGCAACGGCAATGATGATATTATTCCAGATTTCAATACCGTTTAATGCAATAAGGACATCACTTTATATAGCAATGACTGCCGGACTTGTAATAGGAATTGTATGTTTCAGAGCATTTTTCGGATTTTCGGTTATTTCTCTCAAAATTCTGCTTATTTTTGCAGTAATGCTTGTTATTGCGATTGCAATATTTGTTCTTCTAACCCTACCTATGAAAAAAATGGCAAAAATGGTTGAAGAAAAATTTTCCGATAAAACATTCAGACCAAAGGATACTTAAAAACAGTGATTTTATGACAATATGCGGCATAAAATAATATCGGTAAAAATTTATCGGAAACGGAGGTTTTACCGTGAATTGCTGTCGTGTTGTCGATTTAAGACACAAAGAAGTTGTCAACTGTAAGAACGGTTTTCGTTTAGGCTGTGTTGATGATGTAGAAATAAATACCTGTGACGCCCGTCTGATTTCAATAATAATATACGGTCGTCCGAAATGTTTCGGACTATTGGGGAGAGAGGACGACATTGTAATTCGCTGGGAGAATATTGAACTTATAGGTGAAGATACAATACTCGTAAGTCAGTGTCCTATACCATTCAAGAGAAGAAAATTTCATTTTCCTTTTTTCAGTTAGCGGATTCAGGGACTGTTTAAAAATATAAAAATATTGAAATAGATTAAGCCGCCATTAAGGCGGCTTAAAATTTGCATAAATATCAGATTGGAAGAATTTTTATGTTTTAATTTTATTACAATGAATTTAAGAAAACATATTTATCTTTCGGAAAGGATATACCAATATTTTCGATAACATTCGGAGATTCTGATTCAACACAGCTTGAACAGTTGGCTGAACTTACAAATGCCCGTGTATTTGACGGAAAAAATAATCTTACAGATGCGTTCAGGGAAGTAAAGGGGTACAATTAATGAAAAATATAATAAGGATGTTGTTGTCGGCTATTACGGCAAGTGGTATATTCCTTTTATTGTTTCTTCTTTTAAAATGGGACGTAATTGTATCGGCGTTGCTGAGTGTGGGAGCATATACAGGTATGTATTTAGTGCTTAAACCGCAACGCAAACTCGGGGAAATAGATGTCGAGTTATTACGTGGCGGAGAGGAAATGCAAAGACTGCTTGACGATGCCCGTAATGACCTTGATAAAATGCAGAACAGTACGTCTGAAATCAAGGACAGTTCAGTACAGTCGGACGCATACGCTCTTTGCGATACAGGTGAAAGAATTTATGTGTATCTCAACGGACACCCCCGAAAAAATCAGCCTTGCAAAGAGATTTTTTACATATTACCTTGATACCGCAGTAAGTATTATTTCACGTTATGTTGAATTTCAGCAAACAGGACTCAATACTTATGAAATCAGTGAAGTTATGAAAAAAACATCAGACTCTCTGCCGGTATTGAACAGAGCATTTGAAAAGCAGTTCACACATCTTATGGAGGGAGAACTGATGGACGTTGAAACGGATATTGAATTACTTGAAAGTACGCTGAAAATGGAGGACGACAAATGAAAACAAGACTGATTGGAATAGGAATTTTAGTTGTCGTGATAGTATCTGCCGTAATTTACTCATTTGTCACTACTGAAAAGGAATCAAAGGAAATCAGCGGTTATGTCGGCGGTGAAAAAATCGGATTGCTTGAAGACGAACAGGTAAAGAATATTCTGAATAATAAATACGGTTTGTCAATCGACTATTCAAAGGCTGGCTCAATAGATATGGTTACAGCAGACTTTACGGGCAGAAATTTCCTTTTCCCGTCAAGTCAGACGGCTCTGGAAATTTATGAGCAAAAATACGGAAATCCTGTAAAAAGTGAAATTATATTCAATACTCCGATTGTGCTTTATACACGCAAGGAAGCAGCCGAAGCATTTATTGCTAAGGGTATAATTACTGAAAAAGACGGTGTATATTATATAGATATGCTGAAACTGACAGAATGTATAGAATCAGACAAAAAGTGGTCTGACATAGGACTCAATAAACTTTACGGCAATATAATCGCCGGAACGACAGACCCGACAAAATCAAATTCAGGCAATATGTTTGCCGGACTTCTTGCCAATACATTATGTGGAGGAAGGGCAGATGAAAGTAATATAGACAATGTTCTGCCACGTCTGAAAAATATTTTTCACAAACTCGGATATATGGAAACATCATCTTCTGACCTTTTTGACCAGTTTCTGAAAACAGGAATGGGAGCAAAACCTCTTATTGCCGGATATGAAAATCAGGTTCTGGAATTTGCCGCACAAAATCCGGATATATGGACTCAGATAAAAGACGATATTGTTGTACTTTACAACGTAACATTTCACAGTTTTCGGACACTGTACTTACGAAGATACGAAATAAAGACAGCGGTTATGTAGGAAATATGATGACGGACTTATCAATAAAAGTTAAGGAAGTCGGAATAGACAAACTTGATAATAACAGTTTTACGAATAAAATTCCGTTTCTGAAAAGTGCCTCACGTGCTATCAAGAAATTTATGAAAAGATATGAAACCATTAAAGTTCAGATTGACCGTATTGAGAATGAGCTTGAAAAAGCAAGAATGCAAATGCTTAAAGATATAAGTATGTTTGACACTCTCTATCAGAAAAACCTTGATTACTTCCGTGAGTTACAGGTATATATATCAGCAGGAGAAGAAAAACTTACAGAATTGCGTGAAGTCACACTGCCAAAACTATATTCTGAGGTTGAAAATTCGGATAATCCTATGAGTTCACAGTTAGTGAGGGATTTTGAGGATAATGTCAATCGCTTTGAAAAGAAAGTACACGACCTTAAAATCAGTAAAACAATAGCTATACAAACCGCACCACAGATAAAACTTATACAGAATAATGACAAACTGCTTGTTGATAAAATTCAGACCGCAATTCTCAATACAATTCCGCTCTGGAAAGGACAGATTGTAATTGCACTCGGACTGCAAAGACAACAGAATGCTCTTAAAATGCAACGGGAGATAACGGACGCAACTAACGCTTTGCTTACAAAAAATTCCGAGATACTTAAACAGAATACAATAGATGTTGCAAGAGAGTCAGAACGTGGCATAGTGGATATTGAAACTCTTAAAAAAGTCAATGAAAATCTTATTTCCACCATTGAGGAAACAATAAAAATCCAACAGGAAGGTCACGAGGCTCGCAAAAATGCAGAAACAGAACTTGTCGGAATAGAACAAAAGCTGAAAGAAACCCTGTTATCCGTACAAAACGGCAGTTATAACAAATAATAAAATACATATATGAGGAGTCTGAGTCAGAAATGATTCAGACTCTTTTTTAAATTCCGATTTTTCCATTAAATAAAACTTCCAATAACCGATACAAGTATGATACAATTATACGGTATCATCAAACAGGAGAACAGGAGGAAAAATACTGAAATGACAGAAATTCTTATTGTTGAAGACGAACACAATATTTCAAATCTTATAAAAATGGCACTCTCATCTCATTCTGAATATTCCTGTGACTGTGCTTTTGACGGAGAACAGGGTGCGGATATGATTGAAAAAAAGCACTATGATTTAATTCTTCTTGATATAATGATGCCGAAAATAAACGGCTTTGAACTTATGGAATACATAAAAAATTATGACATACCAGTTATATTCATCACAGCAAAAAACAATACCAACGATAAGGTAAAAGGTCTTAAACTCGGTGCAGACGACTATATAACAAAACCGTTTGATATATCAGAACTTCTGGCGAGAGTAGAGGCTGTCCTCAGACGCTATAACAAAACCGCAACACATATAAATATTGACGGAGATATTGACATAAATACCGAATCCCGTGTTGTCACAAAGAACGGACAGCCTGTTGATTTGACTTTAAAAGAGTATGAAATACTTATGCTTTTTATAAAAAACAAAAATATTGCATTATACCGTGAAACAATATATGAACGTGTATGGGAAGAATCGTATATGGGCGATACAAGAACCGTTGACTTGCATATACAGAGGCTAAGAAAAAAACTTGATTTAAAGGATAAAATCCAGTCTGTTTATAAAGTAGGCTATCGTTATGTTGAATGATACGGAGATGATAAATTGAAATTTGCGTGGAAAATCTTTTTTACATCATTTATTATATTGATTTTATCATTCGGAATAGGCGGTTTCGTACTTGTCGATTCTGTATTTCAGACTTCACTCAACAATACCGTAAAAACTTCCTGTGATAACAACAGTTATATAACATCATCATTTTATGCTGTTGTAACGAATGCAGAAGTTGTTGCCGATAATGAAACATATATAAATTCCGTTATCAACAATTTCAAAAATCAGGTATCACTGAATAATTCAACATCAAAAATCACTGTTGGCAAAAGTTCAGATATGAATTTTTACGACGAATATTCATTTATAAATGAGCTTAAAACAGGGAACAGAGGTTGGAAAATTATTTCCGACGAAGATAAACATTATGTTCAGGTTGTAAGCCGTCTGAAAATCGGAGAAAAAGATTTTTATATTGAAACCCTTAGCAATATTTCAAATATATATGCTGACCGTGATTATTACTGTAATGTATATCAGACTGTTTTGGTTTGTGTTGTTCTTTTTTCGTCGTTTGTGTTGGTTATTTTTTCATTGTGTATAACCCGTCCGCTTGTAAGACTGTCAAATGTTTCAAAGCAGATTGCACAGGGGGATTTTTCGATTCGTGCCGATATAAAAAAAGGCACAATGAGTACACAGGAAATATATCAGCTTTCACAAAATTTCAATAAAATGGCTGATTGTACAGAAGATTATATTGAACAGCTTAAACAGGAGGCACAAAGCCGTGATGATTTTGTTGCGGATTTTACGCACGAACTCAAAACACCGCTGACATCAGTCATAGGCTATGCCGATATGTTGCGTTCATACGAACTTGACGCACAACAGCGGCGTGATTGTGCCGATTATATCTACAAAGAGGGCAAGCGTCTTGAAGCACTGTCAATCAATCTTTTGAATATTATTGTTCTGAAAAATAACAAAATTAAACTTCAACCTATGATTACGGATATAATATTCAGTGAAATTGAAAACTCAGTAAAATTTTTGCTTGAAAAATATGGACTGACTCTTAAAATTCAAATTGAACAAGCAACAATAGCCGTTGAACCGTCAATGTTCAAAACTATGATTTATAATATTGTAGATAATGCCTGTAAAGCCTCAGAATCGGGACAGACAATAGAAATTCACGGCTTTAAAAACTCAGACAAATACAGAATTACAATCCGTGATTCTGGCAGAGGAATACCAAAAGAAGAAATTGAAAAAATCACACGTCCGTTTTATATGGTAGATAAATCCCGTTCAAGAAGTCAGGGCGGTGCGGGACTTGGACTTGCACTTTGTCAGGAAACAGCAAGACTTCACGGCACTGAACTTGTGTTTGAAAGCAAAATCGGCAAAGGGACAAAGGTTTCATTTGATATAAAACTTTTTGAGGGGTGAAATTATGCTGAAAAATATATTTAAATATTTTGTATGTGCGGCGGTTGCTCTGGCGGTAACAGGCGGAGTAATTTTTCTTCCCTATACTTATTATTCAGCTAACGATAAAAAAATTGAAAATGACTACAAAACAGAAGAATTTAAAATAAATACAAACCAAAACAACATAACACCCAAAAAAGCCGTTGAAATTCTCCATTCCGAAAATTCAATAATGATACAAGTAGGGGAAAAAACTGATGAAAAGATATTGTTTGAAAAAATAGATTCAGCATTTGCGACATTAAAAACATATCTTACTTCAAGCAATATGGCACAGTTCTTTATGCAGTCGTATGAAAAATGCTCAACAAAAAACTTTTTTACATATCATAACTATGTAGTCAGCGGAACATCAGATGAAATTCCCGTATCATTGTCTGTTATTGCCGTAGAATTTGAAACGGAACTGTTTAATATATCAATGACATTGGATTCAGAAACAAATACAATCTATCAGTTAAATATGTCCTGTTTCTACGATGCTAATGATTGTGAGGTTGTGGGAGAACCTTATGACAGCAAAGACAAAATTGATGAATTTGACGATGATGAACATAATGCAGTATATAAGGATATTATGAATTACTGGAATGAAACTGATGCAAAATTCATCGTTGAAATAGATGACAATAGGTTTGTATTTTACTGATAATTGAAAAATTATACAACTATTATGCAATTCTGAATAAATTGAGAAACAAACCCCCGTTAGTATATACTCATAAAACTAACGGGGGTTATTTTATGAATATACAGGAATACGAAAAATTTTGTCTTGAAAGCGGTTACGGAAACTTTATGCAGTCGGCAAAATGGGCAGATGTAAAAAATAACTGGATTCACGAATTTATAGCAGTGAGAAACAACGCAAATGAAATAGCAGGCGAAATGCTTGTTTTAATCAAAAAAATTCCGTTTACAAACATAACGCTGATGTATTCTCCGAGAGGACCTGTCTGTGATATGCACGATAAAGATGTTCTGAAAAAACTTTTTGCGGAAGTGCAGAAATTACAGAAAAAACATCACTCATTCAAACTTATAATTGACCCGATGATAGATGATGAAGATACACAGTCAATCAATAATTTATGTTCTCTTGGTTTTGTACACCATAATGAAAAAGTCGGCTATGATAATATACAGTGCCGTGAAAACTATGTTATTGATATAAACGGCAGAACGGCAGATGAAATTTTTTCTTCTTTTAAATCAAAATGGCGTTATAACATTCGCCTTGCACAAAGAAAAGGCGTGAAGTGTCAGTTTTACGGTGAAGAAAAACTTGACGATTTTTATGAACTTATGAAGGCAACGGGAAAACGTGACGGTTTTAATATACGAACAAAAGAATATTACGGCCATTTTTTGAAATGCTTTGACGGAAAAGCAAAGTTGTGTATGTGTTATATTGATGATATTGCCGTTTCAGGTGCATTGATTACAAATTATGCCGGAACAGTCAGCTATATTTACGGTGCGTCCTCAAACGAATACAGAAACTATATGCCAAATTATCTTATGCAGTGGACAATGATAAAATATGCAGTTGAATCCGGCTGTAAAACATACGATTTTTGTGGTATTCCGTACTGGTACGACAAAACACACAAAAATTACGGTGTATATAAATTCAAGCAAGGTTTTAACGGTCACGTTCAGACGTGGGCTGGTGAGTTTGAATATACATTCCGCAAAACAACATCAAAATTCTTTGACTTTGCGGCGTATATGTACAAAGTAATATAAATCACTTTCATATCATTCTTATTGTACTCATAAACATTAACAAAAGAAAATATGTTCTTTTAAATATCTTTTGTTTTGGAGTACAATATGAAGAAGATAATCTTTTCAAATCCGTTAAAGCATAAAATAAGAATAAACCGTAATGATATTAAAAATAATGCTGTCTTTGTTGTTTTCTGCGTTCTGCTTTTTGTCGGCATAATCACGGGTGCAGTGGGCGGAAGAAATGCCGACAGTGAGCTTTTAAAAAAACTTGATTTTATATTTCTTACGAATTTTGATGTCAGATGTTCACGTGGAGTGCTTTCGGCTTTTGTGTCATCATTTGCGTCATCGTTTTTGTTTTTGCTTGTAATATTTCTTTTAGGGTTATCGGTATGGGGCGGAATTGTTGTTGCCGTAATACCGTTTTTTAAAGGCTACGGTTATGGTTTGTCTGTCGGTTGGCTTTATTGTAATTACGGATTTTATGGTGTGCTTTATAATATTCTTGTTATTTTACCGGGAGTGTTTTTGTGTTCTGCACTTATTGCGGCGGCAGCGGATTCTGCGTTTAAAAATTCTGTTAAACTTATGTCCTGTTGTTCAGGCTCAGCACCGACAGATGATATTCATATAAATATGAAAAAATATTTAATCTCAATGCTGTGGTTTTTGGTTCTGGCGGCGGTTTCGGCAGTGGCGGATATGATTTTTTCTTTGTGTTTCTCGTGGATTTTTAATTTTTCGTGATAATTCATCAAAAAACATCACAAATGCTTGATACTTTCAAAAAATTATGTTATCATCAGTTGTCAAATAAAATACGGGACGGGGAACACAATGCCACAAACTGAAAACGATAAAAACACACTGGTAAAATTCTTTTCTGATTATTTCGGTAATTTCGGAAAATTTTTTATTGTCAATATACTTTTTAATGTACCTTTGCTGATATTCGGCGGACTTGCTTTTTTGCTGTCGTATCTTACAGGAACAATAAATATATTTATATGGTTTCTTCTTATACCGCTTATGTCGCCTTTTTGTGCCGGTTCATTCTATGTATGCAGAAAAGTTGCAACCGACCAGCCACTGAATCCTGTAAAAGACTTTTTTAAAGGTCTGAAAGATAACTGGAAATATTTTCTTATAAATTCAATTATACTTTATGCAATATTGTCGGGACTTTGGGTAACATACGGATTTTACCGTGACAATCTTGGAAATCCTATGATAATCGCAGCATTGATATTCAGCGTAATTTTTACATTGTATTTTGCATTTATGGAATTTCTTATACCTGTAATGTCAGTATCCGTTGAACTGAAATTCATTGAAATCCTGAAAAACTCTGTTGTACTGGCACTCGGCGGATTTGTCAATAATCTCAAAACCACACTTTCACTTATGCTTGTTGGCAGTGTAATATTTACTTTAATTCAGTTGACAGGAAATATTATTATCGGACTTGTAATAACAGGAATTTTACTGATTGTTATTTTGCCGCTTTTCTGCATATATATAGTTACATTCAATTCATACAAAACTGTTGAAAAATTTGTCATAAAGCCTTATGCAGAAGAACACGCAGAAGAAACAAGACAGCACGAAAATGAAGAGGCAGTGTCAGAACTTGATGAAGACGAACTGAAAAAACTTGCCGACGGAAATCCTGACGAATTTGTATTTTTAAATGGACGAATGTTAAAAAGAAGTGCAATTCAGAATATGCTGAAAAACAAAAAGAACTGACAATTTACATTATGTAAAAATCCTGTATTTATTAAAAGTAATACAGGATTTTTGCTTTTATTCGGAATTTTTTATTGATAAAATTTTGTTTGATTTAATATATTTTTTTCAGAAAATAATAATTATTTATTTAATATATATATTGAAATTTTGCTGATATTGTCATAATAAACAAAAAATCAGTCTTGTAATATTAAATATGTACAAAAGCACGGCTTATATAAAATATAAAAACTTTTTTGAAAAATGATTGTGTTACAAATAAACATAAATGCTAAAAAATGATATTGACAACTTTTTAACAATCATTTATAATAGTGTTGTAATCAAGGATTACAGTGCAAATTGAGAAAAGAAAAAATTTACAGGAGGACAAGACCTATGGCTAACAAAGAAACAGAAGTCGAAGTTCAGGCAACACCAAGCGGCGTTATTGACAGCGTTGACGCTCTTGTTGCAAAAATGGCAGAAGTAAGAGCTGCACAGAAAGAATTTGCTACCTACACACAGGAGCAGGTTGATAAAATCTTCAAGGCAGCTGCAATCGCTGCAAACCAGGCTCGTATTCCGCTTGCTAAAATGGCTGTTGAAGAAACAGGTATGGGCGTTGTAGAGGATAAGGTTATCAAGAACCACTATGCAGCTGAATATATCTACAATAAGTATAAGAATGAAAAAACTTGCGGTGTTATCGAAGAAGACACAGCTTTCGGTTTGAAAAAAATAGCTGAACCAATCGGTGTTATCGGTGCTGTTATTCCTACAACAAACCCGACATCAACAGCTATCTTTAAGTCACTTATTTGTCTTAAAACAAGAAACGCAATCATCATCAGCCCACACCCACGTGCAAAGAACTCAACAATCGCTGCTGCAAAGATAGTACTTGACGCAGCTGTTGCAGCCGGTGCACCAAAGAACATTATTGCTTGGATTGATGTTCCATCACTCGAACTCACAAACGAACTTATGAAGAGCGTTGATACAATCCTCGCAACAGGTGGTCCGGGAATGGTTCACGCTGCTTACTCATCAGGTAAGCCGGCTCTCGGCGTTGGTGCTGGTAACACACCTGTTATCATTGACAGCACAGCTGATATTAAGGTTGCAGTAAACTCAATCATTCACTCAAAGACATTTGATAATGGTATGATTTGTGCATCAGAACAGAGCGTTACAGTTCTTGCTGATATATATGATGAAGTCAAGAAAGAATTTGCCGCAAGAGGCTGCTACTTCCTCAAAGGCGACGAACTCGATAAGGTAAGAAAGACTATCATCATCAATGGTGCATTGAATGCTAAGATTGTTGGTCAGTCAGCTCACAAAATTGCTGCTCTTGCCGGTGTAGATGTTCCTGTTGACACAAAAATTCTTATCGGTGAAGTTGAATCTGTTGACATCAGCGAAGAATTTGCTCACGAAAAACTTTCTCCTGTACTTGCTATGTACAAGGCAGAAACATTTGATGACGCTATTGCAAAGGCAGCACGTCTTGTTGCTGACGGCGGTTACGGTCATACATCATCTATCTATGTTCACCCGGCAGAGAAAGAAAAACTTGCAAAGCATCAGGCAGCTATGAAGACTTGCCGTATTCTTATCAATACTCCTTCTTCACAGGGCGGTATCGGTGACCTTTACAACTTCAAACTTGCTCCGTCACTCACACTCGGCTGCGGCTCATGGGGCGGCAACTCAGTTTCTGAGAACGTAGGCATTAAGCACCTTATCAACATCAAGTCAGTTGCCGAGAGGAGAGAGAATATGCTTTGGTTCAGAGCACCACAGAAGGTTTACTTTAAGAAAGGCTGTATGCCTGTTGCTCTTGACGAGCTCGGCACAGTTATGCATAAGAAAAAGGCTTTCATCGTAACAGACTCATTCCTTTACAAGAATGGTTATGTAAAGCCAATCGAAGATAAACTTGATGAAATGGGTATTCAGCATACTTGTTTCTATCACGTTCAGCCAGACCCGACTCTTGCATCAGCTATCGAAGGTGCAGAGGCTATGAGACAGTTTGAGCCTGACACAATTATCGCACTCGGCGGCGGTTCAGCAATGGACGCTGGTAAGATTATGTGGGTTCTTTACGAACATCCGGAAGCAGACTTTATGGATATGGCTATGCGTTTTATGGATATTCGCAAGAGAGTTTACACATTCCCGCATATGGGCGAAAAGGCATTCTTCGTTGCAATCCCGACATCATCAGGTACAGGTTCAGAAGTTACACCTTTCGCAGTTATCACTGACGAAAAGACAGGCATCAAGTATCCGCTTGCTGACTACGAACTTCTCCCGAATATGTCAATCATTGACGCTGACAATATGATGAATCAGCCAAAGGGACTTACAAGTGCATCAGGTATTGACGCTCTTACACACGCCCTTGAAGCTTATGCATCAATTATGGCAACACCATATACAGACGGTCTTGCACTTCAAGCTATGAAGGCTATCTTTGAATATCTCCCATCAGCTTACGAAAAGGGTGCTAATGATCCTATCGCAAGAGAGAAAATGGCAGACGCATCAACAATGGCAGGTATGGCATTCGCAAACGCATTCCTCGGTGTTTGTCACTCAATGGCTCATAAGCTCGGTGCTTTCCACCACATTCCTCACGGTGTAGCAAACGCACTTCTCATTACAGAAGTTATGAGATACAACGCTAATCCTGTACCGCCTAAGATGGGTACATTCTCACAGTATGCTTATCCGCACACACTCGAAAGATATGTTGAATGTGCTAAGTTCTGTGGTGTAACAGGCAAGGACGACAACGAAATCTTTGAAAACTTCATTGCTAAGATTGAAGAACTCAAAGCAAGAGTTGGTATCAAGAAGACAATCGCTGACTACGGTGTTACAGAAGAAGCTTTCCTCTCAACACTTGATGATATGGTTGAAAAGGCATTTGATGACCAGTGCACAGGTGCTAACCCAAGATATCCGCTTATGTCAGAAATCAAGGAAATGTTCCTTAAAGCATACTACGGCAAATAATTAGTTTTCTCAAATTTGCAATTTATAATATACAGAGAAGAACGCTGTACGATTGTACAGCGTTCTTTTCAATTTTAAAAATTAGGTGAAAATATAATGAATAAAACTACTGTATGCAAGCTGTGTCCACGTAACTGTAATGCCGTAAGAAACGAAAACAGCGGAAACGGTTACTGTAAAATGGGAACACTCCCACGAATTGCAAGAGTCGCACCTCATATATGGGAAGAACCGTGCATAAGCGGCACAAAAGGTTCGGGTACAATTTTCTTTTCAGGTTGTGTATTGTCTTGTGTTTTCTGTCAGAACAGTAAGATAAGTTCAGGCGGTTACGGAAAAAGCGTTACAACAGAACAGCTTGTTGACTACATAAAAAAACTTGAATCAATGGGTGTGCATAATATAAACCTTGTAAGTCCTACACCTTATATTGAAAGCATAATAGAATGTTTTGAGCGTTACAAGCCGTCAATACCTGTTGTTTATAATACAGGCGGCTATGAAAAAGCTGAAACAATAAAAAGGCTTGACGGAATAGTCGATATATATTTGCCCGATATGAAATACATAAATTCTGATATTTCATTAAAATATTCAAAGGCGGCAGATTATTTTGAATATGCGTCAGAGGCATTAAAGGAAATGGTTCGTCAGACGGGAAAACCGCAGTTTGATTCCGACGGTATAATGACAAAGGGGACAATAGTCCGTCATCTTATACTTCCGCAAAATACGCATAATTCCATTGAAGTTCTTGAATGGCTTGATAAAACATTTGGCAGTGATATTCTCATAAGTCTTATGGGGCAGTATATACCTCTCGGAAATGCCGGAAAATACCCCGAAATTAACCGCAGAATAACAACAAGGGAGTATAACAAAGTTCTTGATTATCTTGAAACAACCGGACTTGACGGTTTTGTACAGGAATTGTCGTCGGCAAAAAAATCTTATATTCCTGATTTTGATATAGAAAAGCTGTGATACAAAATCAGTTTTCTTTTACTTGAAGTACGGATTTAATGCCTATATCTTCTTCCATATCATAATTTGCAGTCAGCACTATTTTGTCAGAAAAACGGGTTGCTTTATAGTTTTTTTGAAGAATTTTCCCTTTGTTTGTACTGTAAAGCATAAATACCTCATAAAGTTCCATTCTGTTTTTTGCGATATTTTCCGCCTGTTCTTCTGTTATAGTATTATATTGTATATCATATTTTTGCCATTTTTCCTCGTTTATATATACAGGGATTTTTGTGTTGAATATACTGATTTGATTTCTTGAATAATTTTTTATATAGCTGTCATCAGGATTAGAATTAAATGTAAGAGGGATTTTTACACCAAGAATATCAATATCACGCTTTAACCAGATATATTCATTTTTTTCTGTCATTTGCACTTTCAGCGGAACTTCAACACTGACCGTTCTTGAAGTCTTTGCATAAATCTGAGCGTTACTATCAACAAACGATGAAGAACCGTCACTATAATCTATTATTCCGCTTACAAGCAGCTGTCCTTTTCTTACACCTTCACCAACCATAACCATAGCTGTTCCGTTACGGACTTCCATTCTTGTTATTGTACCGTCTGAAACAGCTTTTATATTAGTTATTTTATCTTCTTTTTCAGATTTATCAATCTGTTCAGAAAGATTCGGACTCATTTCAACGGTTGCGGCTGTACCCATAATATTTATTGTAATCCAGCTTATTCCGGGATTTTTAAGGTTTATAAGCCGTTCAATTCTATGAATATCTATATTGTCGTTTTTTATGCCCTCATAAAATCCAAGTTCAGCAAGTTGACTTCTTATTTCATATTCATTGATTGTATCGGGAACGTTTATATCTATATTCCATATAAAGCCTGACAAATATTGACATATTACAAAGAATAATATTGTCCCCACAAAAATACCCGAACGGTTTTTATATTTATAAATCAAAAACGGCAGACCGTGTTTTTTCAGAATATGTATGCGTGTTTTTGTTTTGACTGCAATATGCCTCAGTTCGTTGTAATCAGCAATTTTGACTTTTGCGGTAAATATTTTGTTGTTGCTTGTTAAACCCCATAAATTTATTCCTTTTCTTGCAGCAAGATTCAAAAAACGCTCGGGAAATTTTCCGCTGACCGAAAAATCAACAAATCCGAAAAGCCACCTGAGCATAAAGACAATTATCATATTCCGCCTCACATAATGTATTCAATAGAAGTAATAAACCCCTGAATTATCATATCGTGGTCTGTCAGACATTTAATATACAATCCTCTGCCACAAAAAGCAACAATATACTTTCCTGTATTTATTTTTATTGAATTTTCACTGTATTCCAGTACGCCCTTACTGCCCTCAAAAACTACTTCACGGTTTCCGCTTATTTCCATATGAACAGTACCGAGATTTGCAGAAATGACAGGTTTATCCTTTTTTCTGCTTTTATCTTTTTTTTTCATACGCTCGTCACCCCGTTTAAGAGTATCTGTAATTTTTATGCAATTACAAATATAAAAATCACTTTCAGCATATAAATTTATCGGGTGATAATATGAGTGCGTTAATAAAAATGAAGTCATTATTGCTTGGATTATTTGTGTTTTTGTTTCTTGCAATTTTGCTTATATTTCCGTCCTCTGCGTCTGAGGGTATAAAAAACGGTTTGAATTACAGTGCAAACTTATTATTGCCGTCGCTTTTTCCGTTTATGGTTCTTTCATCATTTGTAATACGTTCAGGTTTTTCGGAATATACAGGTAAAGTATTTTCTCCTGTTACAAAATTTATTTTTGGATTGCCCCCGATATGTTCTTCGGCAATAATACTTTCATTTGTCGGCGGATTTCCTGTCGGTGCAAAGTGTGTACAGCTTTTGTATGATGATAAAAAAATAACTCAGACTCAGGCACAAAGAATGATGTTGTTTTGTGTTTGTTCAGGGCCTGCATTTCTTATTACAGCCGTTGGAACAATTATGCTGAAAAATATTACCGTCGGCATAATTCTTTATATTTCGCAAGTTCTTTCGTGTATAATACTTGGTATCATCTCAAAGTATATATATATCCCCGAAAAGCAAGCACAGGAAAATATAAATAACATACCTGTTTCCGAAAAATCCGAAAACAAAAATCAAAGCATTGTTTCTGCATTTATACTTTCCTGTTCTGACGGAGCGACATCTGTTATTTCAATGACGGCACTGGTGCTGATATTTTCGCTTTTTATAAATGTAGCAGAGAAAAACGGCATTACTCAATTTATATCTCATATTTTTATTTTGCTCGGAATGAACAGCAGTATGTCAGATGTCATTTTGTCCGTTATCCTTGAAGTAACAGGTGCTTGCAGTAAAATATGTGACGGAGGACTTCCGTTGTGGGTTATGTCGTTTGCAGTAGGTTTCGGCGGTATGTGTGTACATTTGCAGATTTTTGATATTTTGCGTAATATAAAAATCAATAAAATCCGTTTTATTTTGTTTCGGTTTGTAAATGCAGTTATATCTGCTGTTATAACATATATTATCTGTATTTTTTATAATCCTGTATCTGAAACATTTGCAACATCTGAAAATTCTTCTTTTGCATTAACTTATGGTAGTGTTGTCGGAACATTTGCACTTATATTTATGAGTATTATTTTTCTTTTGTCGTTGGAAAAACCGCATTTTTCATTCAAAAAGTCATTTCCCCGTAACGAAAACGGCTGTTAAAGATTATTATAAAAAAGGGGGGATTTTTATGTGTGGAATAGCCGGCTGGTATGACATCAAAAAAAATCTCAGAAACGAGATTCCGACAATAAACAGAATGTCAGAAAGCCTTTCAAGACGAGGTCCCGATGACAGCGGAATTTATTTTAATACTCCTGTTTGCCTTATGCACCGTCGTCTTGCGGTAATAGATGTAGAAAACGGCACTCAGCCTATGGCAAAATGTCATAATGAGCGAACCTGTACAATCGTTTATAACGGCGAATTGTATAATACAGATGAACTCCGCAACGAACTGAAAAGTGCGGGCTTTACATTCAGCACATCAAGTGATACTGAGGTTGTTCTTGCGTCCTATATGAAGTGGGGAGAGGACTGTGTATATAAATTAAACGGAATATTTGCCTTTGCCGTATGGAATGAAGACGAAAAGAAACTCTATATTGCCCGTGACAGAATAGGCGTAAAACCGTTGTTTTTCTATGAATATAACGGCGGATTTATTTTTGCATCAGAGGTAAACACACTTTTAAAAAATCCGATAGTAAAGCCTGAAATTGACGAACAGGGCTTATATGAAATATTCCTTATAGGTCCGGGCAGAACTCTCGGTCAGGGAATTTACAAAAATATCGGAGAACTTCTTCCCGGTGAATACGCAATATATAACGGCGAAAAACTGACACGCAAACGGTATTTTACACTTAAAGCAAGAGAACATACATCAGATGTTTACAAAACAATATATGATGTTCGAGAACTTATTACAGATTCTATTGAACGACAGCTTGTTTCAGATGTTCCGTTGTGTTGTTTTTTGTCGGGAGGACTTGATTCAAGCATAATTTCATACGTTGCCGCAAAGCATAATGAACGCAAGGGTATGAAACCGATAGACACCTATTCGATTGATTATACTGATAATGAAAAATATTTTCAGAAAAGTTTGTTTCAGCCAACACCCGACAGCGATTTTATCGGAATTATGGTTGACGCAATAAAATCCGAACATCACAGCGTTACAATAGACAATTACAGTCTTTTTGAGGCACTTATACCGGCAGTTGACGCAAGAAGTTTTCCGGGAATGGTTGATGTTGACTCATCATTACTGTTATTTTGCAAAAAAATCAAAGAAGATTTTACTGTTGCCCTGTCGGGAGAATGTGCTGACGAACTTTTCGGCGGTTATCCCTGGTATCATAACAAAGAAATACTGTTTGATGAAAATTTCCCGTGGTCACGCTCGCTTGAAGTAAGACATTCAATTCTTAAAAAAGGATTTCTTGCTCACGGTGATGAATATGTACATCAAAAATATCTTGACACCTGTAATAATACCGATAAATTGCCGACAGACAGCAAACTTGAAGCACGAATGAGGGAGATGTTCTCGCTTAATTTTTATTGGTTTATGCAGACACTTCTCAACAGAAAAGATACAAAAGAATACAGTGATAAAATATTACACAGAATGAAATATATCATATTATGCTGTTACAGTAAAGAATTGATATTATAAACCGCTGACAGCGAAATAAAAAAGCTATTACAGCGGATTATAAGCAAAAAAAGAAAAGGTTGCCCCAAAATAGGGCAGCCTTTTTTATTTATGTTTATTAGTTAATGATTAGTTAATTTATATCGGAGCAGTTGCACCACAGTCAATCAGAATTGCCGCTGTCCCTGTCCATTGTTTCTTTTATTGCCCGATTGATAAAGCCATTAAGGCTTTCCCCTTTGCTGTCAGCGTGTAATCTTATTTTGTCTTTGTCGCCTTTTTGTACTCTAACCTTTAATTCATCATAAGCCTTTGCAGTATATTTGTTGTTTGCTTTAATTTTAGCTTGGCTGTTCTTTGCTGTCATTATAACATCCCCTTTTATATTTTAAAGTATATACTTTCACAATAAAATTATATCATAGTTAAGTATAGCTGTACAATGGGAACATTGTACAAAAAATATCATATATCTTTGTTAGATATGCCTATTGCAAATACAATGGGTACATTGTATAATAAAGACAGTAAAGGAAATACAAACACAAAACAAACACAAAGAAAGGTTGATTGAAATGACAGTAAAAGAAAAATATGTATCGGAAATTATCAAGATAATAAGCAAGGCAACAGCGGAAAACGCATTTAGCTTGATATATGAAGAGCTTTACGATTTACAAAAACAATTTATAGAAAATCAGTTATCAGATACAAAGGTTGAATACGAGGAGGAAGTAGAACTGTTAGATATATTTAAAAAGGCAAACAGTCTTTTACACGCAATAGCATAAATCAAACAAAAGGTTTCTTTCGGGATTGTGCCTATAAACAGTCCCATTCCAGCCGAAAGGCAAACACAAAACAGTAAAGGGGCAATTAAGATGTTGAACAAGTCTAATATATGCAAGGTTGCTAATAAGTTGCATAAACAAGGTTATACATTGTCACAGGCTTTTAAAATGGCTTGGAGATTGGCAAAAAACAAGGCTGTTGTTAAGGTTGCAGGTGTTAGCAAGGGCAATAGACAGACAGCAATAAAACATCTTGAAAAATATGCCGCTGATACTGTTAATGTTACTTTGGCAAGAGAACAAGCAAACAAGTTTGACAGTAATGCAATAGCTGTGTATGTATCTGTTAAAGGCTCAAAGGCTTATAAGATAGGATATATACAAGCCTGTATAGCTAAACTTTTAAGCGAGATAATGGACAACATAACAACAATAAAAGCAAGTCTAAAAGCAATTACAGGCGGTTTTTATGAAGATATGTTGCAAGGCTTATTGTTGAACTTGTCAATATGAAAGAAGGTGAACAATGGACAGATACCCAAAAACAATAATATCTTCAAGAGGAAAAGCCTATACATCTTCAAAAGAAGCTAACAAGGACTACTGGATATATGAAGAAAAAGTAGGCAATATGAACATTCTTGACAGCAAATTAGAGCAGGAAAAGAAATATAGAGATGAACTTTGGACAATATATTGCGAACTGGAATATATAGGACAATAAAATTATTAAACCGCTGTATTATACAGCAACAAAGAAAGGACAGAACACTATGAACACAAACACAAACACCATTAAAAAGCCTTATGAACTTAAAGCACAGCATAACAAAGAAGTGTTAAATACTTTTTTGGCAAACAGTACAGCGGAATATACAACGCTTGTTAATGCTTTACTTGCTTTTTGCAACATCAACCCAGATAGAGCAACAGGCAGTATTACCGTATCAATCGGCAACAAAGTAACAGATAATTGCTTTAATGCTTTTCTTATATCACACACAAACAAGCCTGTTGTTGTTATAGGTTCGTGGAACAATGAACCCAGACTGCTTATAGGTGTTGACAGTCAGAAAATAAATAATATGATTTGTGCTTTTAACTTGACACTGATAGACAATATCAATGTTGATAAAAAAGGCGACAAAAAGTATATAATTGACTTTAAGTACGATAACAGTATTGATTATAAGTTGGACATAACATACAATGACTAACAACAGCGGATAACAAACAACAGAATAAATAATTATAACTGCTTGTATTGTATTTCATATATGATACAAGCAGTTATTTTATTATAATAATATCGCAATAGAGTACACTCTATTGATATACTAAAAATAGCCCGAAATGTATAGCATATAAGTTATAAAAATAATTTTGATATATCGCAACAAAGGTATTGACTTCAATGCGACACTATGATATAATTAAGACACAAAATAAAACAAGGGAGTTGTTTAATATGCGTATAGGCTATGTTAGGGTATCAACAGAGGAACAGCACACGGATAGACAAGAAACAATAATGCAAAATTACAATGTTGAAAAAATATTTTCAGAAAAAATCAGCGGAAAAAACACAGACAGACCACAATTAAAAGAAATGTTATCTTTTATAAGAACAGGAGATACACTTGTAATAGAGAGTTATTCAAGACTTGCACGGAGTACAGCGGATTTGATTAAGTTAGTTGAACAGCTTAATAGCAAGGGTGTAAACTTAATAAGCGATAAGGAACACATAGACACCACAACACCACAGGGAAAGTTAATGTTTACTATTTTCGCTGGATTAGCGGAATTTGAACGGACTTGCTTGTTAGAAAGACAAAAAGAAGGCATAGCAGAGGCAAAAAAACAAGGCAAATATAAAGGCAGAAAACCTATAAAGGTTGATAATGAACAATTTAAAGCAATATATAAAAGATGGAAAAATGGCGAAATAACAGCAAGACAAGCTATGGCAGAACTTAATTTAAAACCCGATACGTTTTACAGAAGAGTTAAAAAATACGAACAAGCAAACACAAAAGACAATAAAGCATAAGCAGAGTAAAGCATAACAGGATATACACAAACAAACAGATACAAATAATAAGCTATTGAGTAAAAACAATAAATGCTCAATAGCTTTTATTTTTGTAGTATTGCATAGCTGATAATATAATATCAATCTTGTATTTTGTTAGAAATATACAAAAAATAACTAATAAATCTATTTGTGACAAATACAAAAAATCCCGATAATAAAACGCTTTATAATAAGTTGATACTATCAACACAATCATTTTTTAATCGGTAATAAAAAAATAAAAATAAAATGCAAGTCAGATAAACAGCATTAAAACAAGGCAATGCAGCGGCAATATATTTTAACTGAATGATATGCCGATATATATTAACCGTTACCAAAAATACAATAATGATAGATAGGGGGCTATTACACTATCAAAAATGTTTTTTGTATTAGGTTTTTAATCAGTCTGATTGACCTGTTACTCGACAATTTAAAAAACATACCGATAAAAAAATAAGGATTTATGGGATTCAACACGGTAATAATCAACATAAA
>JAQXZA010000002.1 GCA_029226955.1 Clostridia bacterium
CTAATTCAAGCTGGACAATCGCAAAGGATTGGAGTACAGCAACATCTGTATCAATCAAGCCTGCGGCTGCAACAACTTATGATGTCTGCGTAAAGGTACAGGATTCAAAGGGTACAGTAGTTAAGAAATACTTTACTGTAACTGTAAAATAAGACTGCTTACTGTATGAAAATTTAACATTCAAAAAAACTCCTTACAACAGAAATGCTGTAAGGAGTTTTTGTATTATGCGATTTTTTATTATTTGTTTTTTGTGATGTTGTTTTTGCGACGTAAAAGCCTTACTGTATTCAATACTGTTATAATCAGAACCCCTGTATCAGTAAATACGGCAAGCCACATAGGTGCAATTCCAATCACCGCAAGAACAAGAATAACAGCCTTTATGATAAGTGCAAAAGTAATGTTGAAACGAACAACTGACATTGTCTGACGGCTGATTTTTACCGCCTCAGGAAGTTGTGCAAGCGTACCGCCGACAAGAACCGCATCAGCACTTTCGATTGCCGCCTCACTGCCGAGTCCCATAGCAAAGCCGCAGTTTGATTTTGCAAGAACGGGTGCATCGTTTATGCCGTCACCGACAAAAATTACACCGCCGTTTTTTTGCAGTTTGTCAACTTCATCGGCTTTGTTTTCGGGGAGAAGTGATGATTTATATTCTGTAAGTCCGCAGTTTTTGGCTATTGCGGAGGCGTTTTTTTCGCCGTCACCCGTAAGCATTACTATATGTTTAAAGCCGAGTGAACGAAGTTTATTAAGAGTGTTTGAAGTATCGAAACGGATTGTATCTTCAATATATATTTTTCCGACCATTTTTCCGCCGACAGAAAGATAAATTATACCGTTTTCGAGAGTATCGTCTTTAAACAGTCTTTTGTTTCCGCAGAGAATTTCTTTTCCGTTATATACTGCACTGACACCATAGCCGGCTTTTTCACGTATATTTTCCAGTTTTGGCAGTTCATAGCCGACAGCTTTATTTTTTATTGCAAGTGCGGCGGGGTGTGAGGAATGTTGTTCAGCGGCGGCGGCAATACGTATAACATCTTCCTCAGAAAAACCGTTTTCAGCGGTTATTTTTGTTACGTTCAGTTCACCACTGGTAAGAGTACCTGTTTTATCGAATGCGATTGACTGAGCCTTGCTGATTGCCTCGATAAATTTTCCGCCTTTGATAAGCACTCCGACTTTTGAACACGCACCGATTCCCGAATAAAATGCGAGCGGAACGCTGATAACCAATGCACAAGGGCAAGAGGCAACAAGAAATACCAATGCCCTGTTCAGCCAGTCAAGAAATGTTCCAAGATTGAAAAGCGGCGGAACTACACATACAAGCAATGCCAAAATAAATACAACAGGTGTATAAACCTTTGCAAAACGTGTGATAAAGTTTTCGGCATTACCTTTTTGTGCGGCAGATTCTTCAACAAGATGAAGTATTCTTGCGGCGGCAGATTCTTCACAGGCTTTTGTTGTGCGTATTTTAAGTACACCGTTAATGTTCATCATTCCCGAAAGAACGCTGTCGCCTACTGAAACATTTGACGGAATACTTTCACCTGTAATGGCAGATGTATCTATTGAAGATGAACCGTCAGAAATAACTCCGTCAATGGGGATTCTTTCATACGGCTTTACAAGAATTTCTGTTCCGACTTCAACATTTTCAGCGTCTGTTGTTCTGACTGTTCCGTCAGCCATAATGATATGTGCCATATCTGCTCTTATGCTTGAAAGCTCCTTAATGCTGCGTCGTGAGGTGTCAACGGCTTTTTCTTCGAGCATTTCTCCGATACTGAAAAGCACCGTTACAGCGGCGGCCTCGAAAAATTCCCCGATAACAGCGGCGGCAATAACCGCTACCGCAGTAAGAACATTTTCATCAAGTTTAAGTTTTATGACGGATTTAATGCCTTTAATTACTATACGATAGCCTGAAACAGCCGCTGATACTGCCATAAATACATTTGAAATCCACTGAGGAATATTGACAAAATTCAGTGCTATTCCTGAAAGAAGGAAAACAACCGCAACAATTATTTCAATCAATTCCCAGTTTATTTTTGTTTTTTTCTTTTCGTCGTCGGAATGTTTGTGGCTGTGTTCGTGGTGATGTTCGTGTTCATCACAGCCGCAATCGCAGTGTTCGTGGTGATGATGTTCATTATGTTTACTGTATTTTTTAATGCTTACACCGTCCTCAACGCTTAAAGCGGCTTTTTCCATAAGCGGAATAAGTTCCTCAAAATCCGCTGACGATTTAACCATAAGAGTCTGAGTTGAAAAATTCAGAGTCACGCTTTCAATTTCATCAATTTTTCGTATAGCGTCTTCAACCTTTAATGCACAGGCGGCACAGTCAAGACCGTCTATTGTATATTTGTAGCTGTTCATAGCCGTCCACCTTTCGTTTTCTGTTCTTGAATATGTTCCAATCCAAGTTTAAATATTATATGTATATGTTCGTCATCAAGTGAATAATATGCAGATTTGCCCTCACGTCTTACTTTTACAAGAGAGGCGGTTCTTAGAAGTCTTAACTGGTGTGAAACGGCTGATTGTCCCATATTCAGTAGTTCGCAAATATCGCACACACACAATTCCCGACCGAACAACGCACACATTATTCGTATTCGTGTTGAATCCCCGAACATCTTAAAAAGTTCGGCAAGAGAATTAAGTGTATCAAGTGGCGGCGTTTCGTGTTCGGCGGCATTTACATTGTCCTTGTGAACACAGTATTCGTCACACATATCTTTATTTTCTTTTGCGGAACAATCAGTGCAGTTTTTATTATTTGTAGCGTTTGTTTCATTCATATAATATTCCCCTTTCAATTCATTATATCAATATATGAATAATTGTTCATATATTGATTATATAATATTCCTTTTTTTACCGTTTGTCAAGAAGTTTTTTGATAATTTCTAAAAAGCCGCTTTTTGTATCTGAAAATAAATCTCAACGCACGAACTCACGCTCACACTAATTACGCATTACGCATTACGCATTAACTCCACACTCCACACTGAAAAAAAAGCCGCTTGTACTGTCGGAAATAACAGCATAAACGGCTTGAATTTAAGATTGTGTTATTAAATTTTTATAAGTCCCAGAGGTTTGAATAGCCCTCGACAAATGCCGCACCAAAGCATATTTCATAAAAATCGTACTCGTTATTATTTTCTTCAAGGTCTTTTTTGATTGCTTCTGAGGTTACAATTCTCAGCGGTACGTCTTGTTTTTTCGGCAGTTCGGCTTTTGCCATTACACGAAGGGCATAGTCAACCATTGCATAAGCTGTCCATTCATAGCTTTGTGCAACAAGCATTTCAATCTGTTTGTTTTCAGCGGCAGTGAAAGTTTCGGGAGAGCCGCCTGTTGCAATAATTTTTATGGATTTTCCCGACTGTTCAACGGCACTGATTGTGTCATTAAGCATAGATTCATCAAAAACTATTATGTAGTTAAGGTTAGTATCGTTTGTAATTTCGTCTTTGATTTTTGACGAAAGACCGTTGCCGATGTCTGCTGATGATATATTAAGTGCTGTGCAGTAGCCGGAGGCAACATAAGTTTCAAATTCCTTTTTAAAACCCTTATAAACGGCATTAGATGAACCTGAGTCGATACAGTTTAATGCAAGTGCATTGACTTTGCCTTTTTTCTGAACTATTGCCCAGTCTGCAAGAAGTTGACCCGCCGACTCAAAATCTATAGGAACAGTGTTATCAACAAAATGTTCGGATTCATCAAGTCCGGCATTTCCACCTGAAATTACTTTTATGCCGTTAGCCTGTGTAAGTTCAATCTGTGGTGAAATACTGTCTTTATTTATTTCGCCGAACATAACGGCAACTTTGTCCTTGTCGGTTACAGCAGCGGAAAGAGCGTCATTATATGAGGCTGGTGTTGTGTCAGTATCGGCTATTATAACTTTTTTGAAACCGGCAGATTTTGCGGCTGTTGAAAACTGTTTGCTGACAAGTGATGAATAAGAGTTGTTTATGTCGTCAGCAATAAAGGCAATTTTAGCGTTTTTTGAAATGTTTTCAGCGTCTATTGTGTCGGATTTACAGGTGAATTTAGGAACAGATTTATATGACGAAAGCCTTGTGCTTAAACTTGCAATCTGTGCAGATGTTATTTCAGGCTTTGACGGTTCACTACTGATTTCTTCAACGCTGTTTACTGAACTTTCAACGGTGCTTGACTGTTGTTGTTGACTGGTATTATCGTCGTTTTTGTTACAGGCAGTCATAGAAACGGCGGAAATTGCTATTGAAGCTATAAGTGCAGTTGCTATAAACTTTTTCATTATAATCCTCCAAAAAATTTTGTTTATATTTATATATTCCTTCTAATTATACGTCTATCATAATTCACTGTCAACAATGATTTTGATGTATTTATTATAAATGAGTAAATTTTGAGAAAAACTATAATTATCAATAAAGGGAGGACAGAAAAAATGCTTTTAAGAACAGACCTTGCAATCGAGGCACACAAAATATCGGGTGAAATAACGGACGGAATAGACATATATGAAAGACTGTGCGGTACGCTGAAAATAAACCGTATGAATATACGAACAGAAAAAGCGTCACTTAAACTTCACAAACCGCTCGGAAATTATATAACAATAGACGGACTGCCGCTGACGGATAATTTCCGTGAAGTTCCGCAGCAGGTTCAGGCTGTATCTGAGGAAATACGCTCACTTCTTCCTGAAAAAAGCGGCACGGTGCTTGTAATCGGTCTTGGAAATGTCAACATAACACCTGACGCACTGGGGCCAAAAACAGCGTCGTCAGTTCTTGCAACACGGCATATAACAGGTGAACTTGCACGTTCAACGGGACTTGACCGATTGCGTCCTGTTGCGGTATTGTCGCCGGGAGTGCTTGGACAGACGGGCATTGAAACAGGCGAGCTTATTATAAGCCTTATAAAACGTCTTGAACCGTCAGCGGTTATTGCGGTTGACGCTCTTGCGTCAAGGAGTCTTGCACGGCTTGGCTGTACCGTTCAGATAAGCGACAGCGGAATTTCACCCGGTACAGGAGTAGGCAACAACCGCCTTAGTCTTAACAAAAAGACAATGGGTGTACAGGTTATCGGAATAGGAATACCGACGGTTGTTGATGCGGCAACACTTGCGTCAGAACTTTTCGAGGGCAGTAATATAGATTTTTCACAGTTAAAAAATGCGGTTTCTCCACGTGGCGAAAAAATGATAGTGACACCGAGCGAAATTGATTTGCTTATTGAGCGGTCATCAAAACTCATAGGAATGGCAATAAATTGTGCATTACAGACGGAGTTCAGCTTTGATGAGCTTATTTCGCTTGTATCATAAAATTATTTTCCCGTTCATAAAAATTATAAACACAGGTTTGTACATTTTTCGGGCGGGAGGATAAGCAGTGAGGATAAACAAAAATAAATTTCGTTATGCTTTTCTTGCGATAATATCCTTTATACTTTTGGGTACGGCGGTTTTCTGTGTTATTGTGCGGATTTACGAAACACAGACCGTACTGCCGCTTGATATTCTTGCGGCGGAACTGACTATGCCGACAGGTAATGCCGAATATTCCGAACAGTCAGATGAAAAATCCGTACAAAGCAGTAATGATACCGAAGAAAGCACAGCCGACAACAGCACTGAAACATCAGAAAAAGAAACGTCAGATATTAAAAAATCCGATTTTGAGGAATCAAAGCCGTCTGACAAAGAAATAAAAAAATATGAAAAAAGTCACGAGGGTGAGGAAAAATATCCTATAAAAGAAATGACCGTCACAAAAGGAAACCAAAGCTACAAAAATGTACAGGTAAAAAATCTTTCGTCAACAGATATTGACATAAAATCCGAACTTGAAAGTGAACTTGGCTTTACAATGGAAAACACTGACAAACCACAGGTTCTTATATGTCATACACATACCTGTGAAAGTTTTATGACGTATGATACAGGATATTTTTATGAAAGTTTTTACCCACGAACAAGCGACAACAGAAAAAATGTCTGTGCCGTCGGTGACGAGATCGCAAAACAGCTTAATAATTCAGGTATAACAACAATTCACGATAAGACTCAGCACGACAATCCAAGTTACAGCGGTGCTTATGACCGCAGTCTTGAAACAATCAACAGCTATCTTGAAAAATATCCGTCAATAAAGGTTGTGCTTGATATACACCGTGACGGCATAGGAACTGACACGGAAAAAACAAAGCCTGTATTTACCGTAAACGGAAAAAAGGCGGCACAGATAATGATACTTTCGGGATATAACTATGATGACAGTGACGAGTTTAAGGACTGGGAATATAATTTGCGTTTTGCACTTCAAATACAGAGTACGGCTGAAAAAATGTATCCCGATATGGTCAGACCGCTGTATTTTGCCGATTTTATGTACAATATGAATGTCAACACTGGTTCACTGCTTA
>JAQXZA010000003.1 GCA_029226955.1 Clostridia bacterium
GATAGGCATTTGGTTTTTGATAGGTGCAGCACTTGTATTCTTTATGCAGTGCGGTTTTGCAATGGTTGAAACAGGTTTCACCAGAGCAAAGAATGCCGGTAACATTATAATGAAGAACCTTATGGACTTCTGTATCGGTACAGTAGCATTTATTCTTTTAGGTTTCGGACTTCTCTTTGGTGAAGATACATTCTTTGGACTTATCGGTATTCCGAACCTTGACATCTTCACAAACTGGCAGAACTTTGACTGGTCAAACTTCGTGTTTAACCTCGTATTCTGTGCAACAGCCGCAACAATAGTTTCGGGTGCTATGGCAGAAAGAACAAAATTCATTTCTTATTGTGTTTACAGTGGTCTTATCAGCCTTGTTGTTTATCCGATTGAGGCTCACTGGATTTGGGGCAACGGCTGGCTTGCACAGCTTGGATTTATTGACTTTGCCGGTTCTTGTGCAATTCATATGGTTGGCGGTATCTCAGCATTTATCGGTGCAGCAATTCTTGGTCCACGTATCGGCAAATACACAAAGGACGGCAAGCCAAAGGCTATTCCGGGACACAGCCTTACACTTGGTGCATTGGGTGTATTCATTCTTTGGTTCGGTTGGTACGGATTTAACGGTGCAGCCGCTAAAACAGTTGATTCTCTTGCACAGATTTTCGTTACAACAACAATCGCTCCGGCAGTTGCAACCTGTACAACAATGATATTCACTTGGATTAAGAACGGCAAGCCTGACGTTTCAATGTCGCTCAATGGTTCACTTGCTGGTCTTGTAGCTATCACAGCACCTTGTGCAGACGTTGACGCACTCGGTTCAGTAATTATCGGTCTTGTAGCCGGTATCCTCGTAGTAGTTGCAGTAGAATTTATTGATAAAGTCGTTAAGGTTGATGACCCGGTTGGTGCAGTTGCAGTTCACGGTGTCAATGGTCTTTGGGGTACACTTGCAGTAGGTCTTTTCGCAACCGGTAAAGGTGCTAACGGTATTACAGGTTTGTTCTATGGCGGCGGTTTCAAGCAACTCGGTTTACAGGCTCTCGGTATTCTTGCAGTAGCAGCCTGGACAATCGTTACAATGACAATCGTATTCCAGGTAATCAAACATACAATCGGTCTTCGTGCTTCAAGAGAAGAAGAAGTTCGTGGTCTTGACCTTACTGAACACGGTCTTGCAAACTCTTATGCAGACTTTATGCCGGCTGTTCCACAGGTACTTACAGGCGACACATCAAAAGCAACAGAAAAAGGCGATGTTCCTGTTGCAGAGGCTGTTCCGGTTCAGCTTGCAACATCAGGTTCTGCAAAGGCTAAGACATCTGACGGTGTTAAGTTTACAAAGATTGAAATTATTACAAAGCAGAGCAAGTTTGAAGAACTCAATGCCGCACTTTCTGAACTCGGCATTACAGGTATGACCGTAACTCAGGTTCTCGGTTGTGGTGTACAGAAGGGTAAGACAGAATACTATCGTGGCGTTGAAGTAGAAATGAATCTGCTGCCAAAAGTACAGGTTGACATTGTTGTATGCAAAGTTCCGGTTAAGGACGTTGTTGACGCAGCAGTAAAAGCACTGTACACAGGACATATCGGCGACGGTAAGATATTCATTTATGACGTTGAAGATATTGTCAAAGTAAGAACAGGTGAAACCGGTTGTGATGCTTTACAGGACGTTGAATAATAATCGGTTGGGGAGCCGTTTATTAAAAGCATAACAAAATACAATCGTTTTCTATAAAAAGGAAGGGAAGAAAAAGCCGCTTGGTGTTGAATGACATCAGGCGGCTTTTTTTGTTGTGTATTTCTGAAAGTCAAAAAAATAAAAATTTCAAAAAACTTTAAAATAATGAGAATAAACGAGAAAAAACGAGATTAAGCTATATTTGAAACGTGAAAACAGTAATTTTTGACTTTTTCTGACTTTGACCTTTTCTGACTATCAAAGTATAATATAGCCATAAGGTCAAAGAAAGTCAAAGTTAAATATCAAATACATAACGACAGGAAGTGAAACCTATGAAAATGAGTGACCTTGTTGCAGATTATATTTTCCGTATGCTTGACGAAAGCAACGGCGACGCAGAAATACAGCGAAACGAGCTTGCAAATTTACTCGGCTGTGTTCCGAGTCAGATTAACTACGTTATTACGTCACGTTTCACGCCTGAACAGGGGTATATTGTAGAGAGCAAGCGTGGCGGCGGCGGATATATCAGAATTATCCGTGTCACAACCGACAAGCGTGTCGCAATAATGCACATTGTCAACTCGATAGGTGATAAAATCTCCGCAGCGACAGCACGAGCGATACTCAACAATATGCTGCAACAGGATATGATAACGCATTATGACTACAATATGATTTCGTCGGCATTGTCCGACAAAGCATACAGCAGTATTCCACAGGAACAAAGAGATACATTGCGGGCGTCAATTTTAAAGAATATGCTTGCAACCCTTGTTGTTCTTAATCAGTAAAATAAAAAAATTCAGGAGGTAATTTTTATGTTATGTCAATCTTGTGAGAAAAGACAGGCAACAACCCATATAAAAACTATTGTAAACGGTGAACTTAAAGAATACAATCTTTGCCCCGAATGTGCTACTAAAATGGGCTACGGTTCATTTTTCGGAAATTTTGGTTTTGACCTTGACAAGCTGTTCGGCAGCTTTATGGAAAGCGTCGGCACAGGCAGAAACACAAAACGCTGTCAGTGCTGTGGCAGCAGCTTTGAAGATATTGCAAAGTCAGGCAAGGTCGGTTGTGCAAACTGCTATGATGTCTTTTACGAGGAACTTCTCCCGTCTATTCAGAGGATTCACGGCAGAACAAGCCACACAGGAAAACTTGCACGTTCAGCCGGCACGAAAGTCAGAATAAAAAACGAACTGACTCAATGCAAATACGAACTTGAACAGGCAATAAAAGCACAGGAATTTGAAAAAGCCGCTGAACTCCGTGACCGCATAAGAGAACTTGAAAAGAACATCAACAACGCTGATATAAACGGAAAGGAATGATTGATATGCCTGAAAAGAAATATGAAAATCTCAAAGATGTAAGTGATGTTGTAATAAGCACAAGAATAAGATTTGCACGAAATCTCAAAGATTATCCGTTTCCGTGCAGACTGAATGACGAAAAAAAGTGCCACGTTGCCGCACTTGTAAAAGAGGCGGTGCTTGACGGTCATTCGGCAATATCAGACCGTTTCAAATATATTCAGATGTCGGAACTCACTCAGGAGGAGGCTGTGTCACTTGTTGAACGTCACCTTGTAAGCCCTGAATTTATCTCCGACAGACAGGGCAGAGGCTTGCTGTTGCTTGATGATGAATCCGTCAGCATTATGATAAACGAGGAAGACCACGTGAGAATACAGGTTATCAAGCCGAATATGGATTTGGACGGTGCCTATGACCTTGCCGACAAAATCGACACAATGCTTGATGAACAGCTTAATTTTGCGTTTAACGATAAACTCGGTTATCTGACACAGTGTCCGACAAATATCGGCACAGGTATGAGAGCGTCACTTATGATGCACTTGCCGGCACTCAAAGAAAGCAACGCTATGGGCAGAATAAGTGCCTCACTTTCAAAATTAGGACTTGTAATCAGAGGAATTTACGGCGAGGGTACAGACCCGAAAGGTGCAATATATCAGCTTTCAAATCAGGTTACACTCGGAATTTCCGAACACGAGGCAATAAATAATCTCAGGGATATTGCGTCACAGCTTATCACACAGGAAAGAACCGCACGTGAAACACTTGCAAAAAATATGATTATTGAGGACAGAATTTTCCGTTCATTCGGTGTTCTTCAATACGCAAAACTCATAAGCAATGACGAGTGTATGCAGTTGCTTTCAAACCTGAGATTCGGTGTTGAAACAGGACTTATAAGCAGCATAAGTTTTGATACACTTAACCGCCTTATGATTGAGGTTCAGCCGGCAACGCTTATGAAAAATGTCGGCAAGAAACTTTCACCACAAGAGCGTGACCGTATAAGAGCAGAACTTGTTCGTACCGCACTTCTTCAACCGAAAGTTCCGGCAAACCGCCGTCTTGAAAACTGACGGAATGAAAATTGCGGGTGCAGGTGTCGCTCACACCTGCCGAGGTCAAGGGCGAGCAGCCCTTGTGGGGTTTGGGGCAAAGCCCGACATTCATTACTCCATTATTATAAAATTCCACGGTTCTTGCCGTGTTTATATAAATACTGTACAGCACTTATCTGCTGTACAGCCGATGGAAAGTTAAAAATATATTTTGCATTGTTTTAATGGGAGGTATGTTTTATGTATAAATTCAACGGTTTTACGGAAAAGGCAAATTCCGCAATAAATCTTGCCATTGAATCCGCACAGCAGATGGGACACACTTATGTCGGAACAGAACACATTTTGCTCGGACTCCTGAAAGTCGGTGACGGTGTTGCATATTCCGTGCTTACAAAATGCGGTGCAGACGCTGACACACTTGAAAATCTTATAAAGAACGAAATAAATGTCGGAAGTTTTTCGGCACTCACACCTGATGATTTCACACCACGTACAAAGCGTGTATTGCAGACGGCAATGATGCAGGCGGCAAATATGGGACACAATTATGTCGGCACTGAACATATACTTATAGCACTTATTTCAGACGGCGACAGCTATGCAGTCCGTTTTCTTCTTGCAATGAAAATACGTCCGTCAGAGGTTGTTGCCGCAATAAATGACGCACTCGGCGGCGGTGACGAGGGTGCAGAGTTTATGAACTCGGCACAGGTTCAGAACGGTGAAAATTCTGTAAATCCGAACAGCAAGACGAAAACTCTTGACAAATTCGGACGTGACCTTACTGACATTGCCGCAAAGGGCGGTATCGACCCCGTTATCGGCAGACAAAAGGAAATTGAAAGAGTCATTCAGATTTTGTCAAGACGTACAAAGAATAATCCTTGTCTTATCGGTGAACCGGGCGTTGGCAAAACAGCAGTTGCAGAGGGACTTGCACTGAAAATTGTTTCGGGCGACGTTCCCGAACCGCTGAAAAACAAGAGGATTGTTTCCCTTGACCTTACGGGTATGATTGCCGGCACAAAATATCGTGGCGACTTTGAGGACAGAATCAACAACGCAATAAATGAAGTCAAAAAAGCCGGAAATATCATTCTGTTCATTGATGAACTTCATACAATAATCGGTGCCGGTTCTGCCGAGGGTTCAGCCGATACGGCTAATATTCTTAAACCGTCGCTTGCACGTGGCGATTTTCAGGTAATAGGTGCAACGACAATAAACGAGTACAGAAAGTACATTGAAAAAGACGCAGCACTTGAAAGACGTTTTCAGCCTGTAACAGTCGGCGAACCGAGCGAGGACGAGGCTGTTGAAATTCTCAGGGGACTCCGTGACAGATACGAGGCACACCACAAAGTAAAAATCACAGACGAGGCTATTGACGCAGCGGTTAAACTCTCATCAAGATATATTGCCGACCGTTTTTTGCCCGATAAGGCTATTGACCTTATTGACGAGGCAGCGTCAAGAGTAAGACTCAGAACCTACACAGCACCTGACGACTTACAGGGACTTGAAAACAAAGTCAAGGAACTTGAAAAGGAAAAGGCTGAGGCAGTAAACAATCAGGATTTTGAACGTGCCGCAAAAGTAAGGGACGAGGAAAAGAAATTACGTGCGGAACTCGACCAAAAGAAAAAAGACTGGAAAGAAAAGAACGAGCATAAAAACGGTGAAGTTACACCAGAAGATATTGCTCAGATTGTTTCAAGCTGGACAGGTATTCCTGTTGTACAGCTTACACAGGAGGAAAGCGAAAGACTGCTTAAACTTGAAGACATTCTCCACGAAAGAATTGTCGGACAGGACGAGGCTGTTTCGGCTGTCGCAAGAGCAATAAGACGTGGCAGAGTCGGACTCAAAGACCCGAAACGTCCTGTTGGTTCGTTTATATTCCTTGGCCCCACAGGTGTCGGCAAGACTGAATTGTGCAAGGCTCTTGCACAGGCTATGTTCGGCGACGAAAACGCAATGATAAGGTTTGATATGTCGGAGTTTATGGAAAAGCACACGGTGTCAAAACTTATCGGTTCACCTCCGGGATATGTAGGCTTTGAGGAGGGTGGACAGCTTACCGAAAGTGTACGCCGTCACCCGTATTCAGTTCTTCTCTTTGATGAAATTGAGAAAGCACACCCTGATGTATTCAATATGCTTTTGCAGATTCTTGACGAAGGTCGCCTGACCGATTCACAGGGACGTCACGTTGATTTCAGAAATACCGTTATCATTATGACATCAAATGTCGGTGCAAGACTCATCACGGAAAAACAGACAAATCTCGGATTTTTCGGCGGCGATGAAAAAGCCGAAAACGACAACGAAAAAATCAAAGAGTCTGTTATGGGCGAACTTAAAAAGCTCTTTAAGCCTGAATTTCTCAACAGAGTTGATGATATAATCGTATTCAACAAGCTGACTTCCGACGATATTCAGCAGATTGCAAAAAGACTTCTCAAAGGTCTTGAAAGCAGACTTGAAAATCTCGGTATTACAGCCGAATTTACTGACGAGGCTGTCAAGGCTGTTGCAGATGCCGGATTTGATGATGTTTACGGTGCAAGACCGCTTAAACGTGCAATTCAGTCAAAGATTGAGGACGCAATTTCCGAAAAAATGCTTGACGGTTCTGTCAAAAACAACGGCAAGATAAAATGCGATTTCAAGGACGGCAAGTTCACTTTTGATTCAGTTGAAAACGGCTGATACAATAAAATATTCACAAACGGGAGGAAAGCTGAAATATGCTTTCCTCTTGTTTTTATAATATAAAAATGACTTTTTAATAACATAATTATAACTATTGCTTTTACACAGATAATACATAAATTTAAAAATACAGCAAAAAGATACTATAATATTATAAAAGCCTTGAATATCTTATATTTTGTACATAGTTTATTCATAATCCTGATTTATAATAATGACTGTACTAAGATACAGGAGTTGATATATTTGGGTAAGATAGAAGTGAATAACGAGATTTGCAAGGCTTGTGGACTTTGCGTTTATGTATGCCCGAAAAAAGTCATTGAACTTGATAAAGATACATTGAATAAACACGGCTTTCACCCCGCAAAACAAACAAAGGACGGCTGTATTTCCTGTGCGTCCTGTGCCGTTATCTGTCCTGAGGCGGCAATAACGGTTTATAAAGAAACAAACAAGTAATTTTGAAAGGATATTTTTTATGAGTGAGAAAATGTTGCTTAAAGGCAATGAGGCTCTCGCAAGAGCCGCTATCAAAGCCGGCTGTAAATATTTTTTCGGCTATCCTATCACTCCTCAGACGGAAATAGGAGCGTATATGTCACGTGAATTGCCGAAAATAAACGGTACATTCATTCAGGCTGAATCGGAAATTGCCGCCTGTAATATGCTTTTCGGTTGTGCCGCAACAGGAAAACGTGCTATGACAGCCTCGTCATCACCCGGAATAAGCCTTAAAACCGAATGTATTTCATATATGGCGGCTTGTGATATTCCGGCGGTAATAGTGAACGTTCAGCGTGGTGGTCCCGGTCTTGGCAGTATTCAGCCGTCACAGTCGGACTACTGGCAGGCAACACGTGCAGCCGGTCACGGTGATTTTCACCTTATTGTTCTTGCACCGTCAACGGTTCAGGAAATGGCGGATTTCACACAGCTTGCGTTTGACCTGTCCGACAAGTACCGCACTCCCGCTATGATTCTTGCCGACGGACTTATCGGTCAGATGATGGAGGTTGCCGAGATAAAAGAACCTACAACCGTTCCGCCCGAAAAACCTTGGGCGGTAACAGGACACAATTTCAAACGTAAGCACAATATAATAAATTCACTTATTCTTGACGCACAAAAACTGGAAGATTTGAATATTGAACGCTTTAAGAAATATGATATAATAAAGAAGAACGAACAAAGAAGTGAAAGTTATCTTGCTGATGATGCCGACATAGTGCTTGTTGCATTCGGTGCAAGTGCAAGAATGTCAAAAGAGGCAGTTGATATGGCTCGTGCGAATGGCATAAAAGTCGGTCTTATCAAGCCGATAACTTTATTCCCATATCCAGAAAACGCAATAAAAAAAGCCGCTGAAACAGCAAAATGTTTCCTTACGGTAGAAATGAATATGGGACAGATGGTTGATGATGTCAGACTTGCCGTAAACGGTAAATGTCCTGTTGATTTTTACGGCAGAACAGGCGGAGTAATACCCACTCCCGATGAAATTTTTGAGGCAATAAAGAGAACCGTTGCAAAGGAGATGAAATGATATGGAAACAGTTTACAAAAGACCAAAGGCACTCACTGATGTTCCGTTTCATTTTTGTGCCGGCTGTTCTCACGGAATAGTTCATAAAGTTATTGCGGAAGTTCTTGACGAGCTTGGTGTTGAGGGCAAAACCGTCGGGGTTGCACCTGTCGGCTGTGCGGTTATGGATTATGATTATTTCGGCTGTGATATGATTGAGGCACCGCACGGACGGGCTCCGGCAGTTGCAACAGGCTTGAAACGTGCTATGCCCGATAATGTGATATTCACATATCAGGGCGACGGCGACCTTGCCGCTATCGGTACTTGCGAAACAGTACACGCCGCAACAAGAGGCGAAAACATCACAATTATTTTTATCAACAACACGATTTACGGTATGACGGGCGGTCAGATGGCACCTACATCACTTCCGGGACAGGTCACACAAACTTCTCCTTACGGCAGAGATACTGAAATTGCCGGCTTTCCGATAAAAGTATGCGAAATGCTTTCAACGCTTGACGGTGTTGCACTCGCTCAGCGTGTCGCCTGTGACAGTGTAAAGGGTGTCCGTGAGATGAAAAAAGCCATAAAAAAAGGTTTTCAGTATCAGATAGAGAAAAAAGGCTTTTCGATAATTGAGGTTCTTGCGTCCTGTCCTACAAACTGGGGAGTTACTCCCGAAAGGTCGCTTGAACTTATCACCGAAAAAATGGTGCCTTATTATCCGCTCGGAGTTTATAAAGACAAGGGGGCGGAAAAATGATGAGTAATTTAAGATTTATTTCAGCCGGATTTGGCGGACAGGGAGTTCTGTTTATCGGAAAGGTTGCCGCAAATGCCGCAATGCTTGATAATATGCACGTTGCGTGGTTGCCGTCTTATGGCCCTGAAATGCGTGGCGGTACAGCAAACTGTTCTGTGTGCATTTCAGAAAAGCCGATAAATTCTCCGATTGTGCCGCACCCTGATGTCCTTATTGCACTGAACAATCCGTCACTTGAAAAGTTCAGCGGCAGTGTAAAGACAAACGGAATTATAATATGTGACAAAGATATTGTGACTCTGACTTCGGGCAGAAATGATGTTCAGGAAATCGGTGCTTATGCAACGGAAACAGCCGAAAAGAACGGTGTTAAAGGTCTTGCAAATATGATTATTCTTGGTATGCTTTATGCAAAGACAAAATTCTGTTCCGAAAATTCATTGTTTGAGGCAATAAAGATTTGTACGCCGAAACGCAAGGCGGAAATGCTTGAACTCAATTATAAAGCGGTAAAATTTGGTATGAATTTGGTTTAAAATGTCACCACAACTTTAACAGGAGGGGTATATATGGAAATAATAAAGAAAATAGGTATATGGGGAGATTCTATTCTTAAAGGTGTAATTTTTGACGAGGCTGTCGGAAAATACCGTTCACTGAAAAACTGTGCGGTTAATCTTATAAAAAAACGCAACCTTAATATTGACATAAAAAACAATTCACGCTTTGGCTGTACTGCACCGAAAGCCGAAAAAAATCTTGAACAGTTCCTTAATGACGGTTACAGTGCGGATTTGGTTGTTCTGGAATTTGGCGGCAATGACTGTGACCATAACTGGTCGGAGGTTTCGGCAGACCCAGACGGCGAACACTACCCGAATACCACTCTTTCGGAATTTATTCAGTCTATGCACAATATGATAAATCTTCTGATAAAGCACAAAATTCAGCCTGTTCTTATGAATCTTCCGCCGATAAGTGCCGAAAAATATTTCAACTGGATAACAAAACCCGATAACGTAAATGCTGACAACGTTCTCCACTGGTTAAAGGAAAAAGCCGTAATCTATCGTCAACAGGAAAAATATTCACACGCAATAGACAATATGGCAAGAGAATATAATATTCCGCTTATTGATGTCCGTGCACCGTTCCTTGAAATCCGTGACTATGACAATTACCTTTGCATTGACGGAATACATCTCAATGAAAAGGGACAGGCACTTATGTCAAAGACAATCGAAAATTTTGCACACGCAAATAATCTTGCCATTGTATAAAGAGGTAGTATATGAACATAAGAGTAGGACACGGATATGACGTTCACAGACTCACAGAGGACAGAAAACTCATTCTCGGCGGTGTTGAAATCGACTACGAAAAAGGACTTTTAGGACATTCCGACGCCGATGTTCTTGTTCACGCAATAATGGATTCATTACTTGGTGCGGCGGCACTCGGGGATATAGGCACACATTTTCCCGATACTGACGAAAAATACAAAGGTGCAGACAGTCTTGAACTTCTCAGACACGTATGCACACTTGTTTCAGAAAAAGGCTACTCCGTTTCAAACATTGACGCAACAGTTATTGCACAGGCACCAAAGCTGAAACCGTTTATTCCACAGATGAAACAGAACATTGCCAAAGTTATGAACCTTGACACAGACTGCATAAACATAAAAGCCACCACAGAAGAAAAATTAGGCTTTACAGGTCGCAAAGAGGGCATTGCCGCACAGTGTGTTGCGTTAATCATAAAAGACTGACGCATAAAAAAATACGTTTTCACTTTTTTCTCACTCCCGTATATTATGGTTACGGGAGTGATTTTTTATGGCAGTGAGAAGACGGCGGGATATATCACGAAAATCCAAAAAAAGAATATTTGTGCTTGTTATTATTTTTGTGCTTATGTTCGTGTTTTTTGAAATGCGTTTAAGACCTGTTGTCAGAGGTGTTGCAAGTGTTCAGGCACAATCCCTTACCACAACACTTATAAATCAGACTGTTCCAGATGTCCTTGAAGAAATGAACATAACTTCCGCTGACCTTGAAACAATCACACAAAACAACAGCGGCATTATATCCTCAATAAATGTCAATACTGTCACTGTAAACAAACTCAAAAACATAATAAGTTTGCGTATTCAGGAAAATATTTCACAGATACAGAACAGAAAAGTTTATATTTCACTCGGAACTATACTCGGTTCGGAATTTTTTAACGGTTGTAACCCGTCAATACCGCTGAATATCTCTCTGTCAGGAAATGTAAAAAGCGACTTTGAAAGCACCTTTGAAAGCGGCGGTGTAAATCAGACTGTACATAAATTATCCGTGAAAATTTCAGCGGATATAAATATTATTATGCCTATGGGAACGTTTTCGACAACTGTTGAAACATCTGTCCTTGTCGGCGAAACGGTAATTGTCGGTTCTGTCCCGACAGGAATGTTAGTCAGCAGAACATACTGAAATATCACTCAAATTTTTTTGTTAATAAATTCAATGTTGAATAAACCGACAAGATATGATATTATAATACGGAAACTATAAAAAACGGAGGAAAGCCTCTTGTCAGAATTAAATAAAAACATTTCGGATTTTGATGAATTTCAAAAACAGGAGCAGTATATAAATGCTCTCCAAGATATTCTTTATGCCCGTGCCGGCAACAAACAGCCTCTTGCAATGGTGAGAACCTACGGTTGTCAGCAGAATGTTGCCGACAGCGAAAAAATAAAGGGTATGTTTGAACAAATGGGTTGTTCGCTCACGGATAATGAGGAGGACGCAGACATTATAATCTTTAATACCTGTGCGGTTCGTGAACACGCTGAGGACAGAGTTTTCGGAAATGTCGGTGCATTAAAGCCACTCAAAAAGAAAAAGCCGTCATTGTTTATCGGACTTTGCGGCTGTATGATGGAACAGGAACACATTGCCGAAAAGATTTACAAAAGTTATCCCTATGTAAGCCTTGTATTCGGAACACACGAAATACAAAGATTTCCTGTATTGCTGTATGAGGCTGTAACATCAAAGCGTATTATTGCACGTGGACAGGACGACGGCAAAATTTACGAGGGAATACCGATACACCGTGACGGCAGTTTTAAAGGTTGGTTGCCGATAATGTACGGTTGCGATAATTTCTGTTCATACTGCATTGTGCCTTATGTTCGTGGACGTGAACGCAGCCGCAAGCCCGACATTATTCTTAATGACGCAAGAGAAATGGTCAAAGCCGGCTTTAAGGATATTACACTTCTCGGACAGAATGTAAATTCCTACGGCAAAGGACTTGACGAAGATATAGACTTTGCAACACTGTTAAAACAGGTCAGCGACATTGACGGTGATTTCAGAGTAAGATTTATGACATCTCACCCGAAAGACGTATCAAAAAAACTTATCGACACAATCGCTGAAAACGATAAAATATGCAACCATATTCACTTGCCTGTACAGTGCGGCAGTGACCGTATTTTAAAGCGAATGAACCGCAAATACGATACCGAAAAATACCTTGAAATTGTGGATTACGCAAAGAGTAAAATTCCCGATTTGTCGATTACAAGTGATATAATAGTCGGTTTTCCGGGCGAAACATACGAGGATTTTCAGCAGACTCTCGACCTTATCAGAAAGGTTGAATTTACTTCTTTGTTCACATTTATTTATTCGGCTCGTGTGGGTACTCCTGCGGCAAAAATGGACGACCCTGTTCCGTATGAAGAAAAGGCAAAATGGATGTCCGAACTTCTCAAAGTTCAGGAAGAAATAGCCGCAAAACGCTGTGCCGCAATGGTTGGCAAAACATACCGTGTTCTTGTTGAAGAACAGGCAAAGAATGGTATGCTTTCATCAAGAACGGCAAACAATATCATTGTTGAGTTTGACGGCTCAAAAGACCTTATCGGCACATTCTGTGATGTTGAAGTCACACAGGCTCGCAACTGGATATTGCGTGGCAAAAAACTGTAAAACAACAAAATTTATTCACTTAAAGGAGATAAAACAAATGGATACAAAAGATATGGACATTATTGATCTTGCAAGAGAAATAGGCAGAAAATTACAACAGGACGAAAACTACATCAAATTTCAGCTTGCAAAACAGGCAACCGACGAGGACAAAGAATTACAGGATATGATAGGCGAATTTAACCTTAAAAGAATGGCAATCAACAATGAGGCGTCCAAAGAAAACAGAAGTGAAGAAAAACTTCAACAATTCAATCAGGAATTGCGTTCAGTTTACGCAAAAATAATGACCAACGAAAATATGATTAACTACAACGACTCAAAAGAGGCTGTTGACACGATTCTTGCAAGAGTCAGTGCAATTATTCAGAAATCATCAGAGGGCGAAGACCCCGACACCGCCGACTACACACCGTCCTGTTCAGGCAGTTGTGCAACTTGCGGAGGCTGCCACTGATACAGAGTGGAGTGTGGAGAGTGGAGTGTGGAGTTGTTTTTTAGTCAGGAGTGAGAATTGATGGCAGAGCTTTCACCGTTAATGCAGCAGTATTTAAGCGTGAAAGAAAAAAATAAGGACGCAATAGTCTTTTTCAGAGTGGGCGATTTTTACGAAATGTTCTTTGATGATGCAAAGCTTGCGTCAAAGGAACTTGAACTCACGCTTACAGGAAAAGACTGCGGACAGGAGGAACGTGCGGCAATGTGTGGCGTTCCTTTTCACAGTTATGAAACATATATGGCTCGACTTGTCGCAAAAGGCTACAAAGTCGCAATATGCGAACAAATGGAAGACCCGTCAAAAGCAAAAGGTCTTGTAAAGCGTGATATTATCAGGGTTGTAACTCCCGGTACGGTTATGGAGTCGAGTATGCTTGACGAGAGCAGTAACAACTTTATCTGTTCACTTTTTACTCAGAAAAACAAAACTGGAATTTCATTCTGTGATATTTCAACGGGTGAACTTTATGCGACTTTGCTCGACAGCGAAAATCAGGAAAATGCCGTTAAAGATGAACTTCTTAAATTCAACCCGAAAGAAATTCTTATCGGCGGCGACGCTGTGAATTTCAAGACTCTTGCACCGTTCATCAAGGACAAACTGTCAGCTTGTGTAAATATGCTGACTGATGAGGACTTTTCGTATTCTGACGGCAAAATGACAATACTTGAACATTTTAACGCTGAAAATCTTGCCGAACTTAAACTCAATGACTGCAATCAGACTGTTTCGGCACTCGGTGCATTACTTATGTATCTTTATAAAACCCAGAAAACAGGATTAGAACGTATATCTCACATTGAGTTTTACAGGGAAGAACAGTATATGCACCTTGATTTCAACACAAGGCGAAACCTTGAACTCATTGAACCGCTTAACAGCAAAAACAAATCCGCAACACTTCTTGCCGTACTCGACCAGACAAAAACCGCAATGGGCAAGCGTCTTATGAAAAGCTATATCGAAAAGCCGCTTGTGAATATGGCAAAGATAATAAAACGTCAGAATTCTGTTTCGGAGCTTTTTAATGATGTACAAATGCGTTATGATTTGCGTGAAAATCTTGTCGGAGTGTTCGACATACAGCGTGTTATGACAAGAATTGTTTACGGCTCGGCAAATGCCCGTGAATTGCGTTCAATGTGTGCGGCACTCAAAAAACTTCCGTCAATCAAAAAAAGCGTTTCAAAAGCCAACAGCAGTCTTCTCAGAGAAATGTATAACGATATTGATACGCTTGATGATATTTCACAGCTTATTGACGAGGCAATAAGTGACGAACCACCGTTTTCCGTGCGTGAGGGCGGAATGATTCGTGACGGATACAATACGGAACTTGATGAATTGCGTTATGATATGACAAACAGTTCAGAGCTTATGGCACAGATTGAAACACGTGAACGTGAAAAGACTTCTATTCCGAAACTGAAAGTAGGCTACAACAGGGTTTTCGGATATTACATAGAGGTGTCAAATTCTTACAAACATCTTGTGCCTGAGGACTATATCCGAAAGCAGACATTGACTAATTGTGAGCGTTATATTACACAGGAACTCAAAGATGTTGAAAAGCGTATTCTTGGTGCAAAAGACCGTTCTTATGAACTTGAATACGAAATTTTTCAGACTGTGAGAGGTGTAGTTTCGGACGCTCTCGAAAGAATTACAAAGAGTGCGGCGGCTGTTGCAACGCTTGATGTCATAGCGTCACTTGCACAGGCAGCATTTGACAACAATTACTGTTGCCCGACAATCACAGACGACGGCGGCATAAGACTTACCGAAAGCCGTCACCCTGTTGTTGAAAAAATTGTAAATGATACATCACGTTTTGTACCGAATGATGTTTGTCTTGATACCGACGAAAACCGTGTCGCAATAATTACAGGGCCAAATATGGCGGGTAAATCAACATATATGCGACAGACGGCACTCATTGTGCTTATGGCACAGATAGGTTCGTTTGTTCCGGCAAAAAAGGCGGAAATTTCAATAGTTGACAGCATTTTTACAAGAATAGGTGCGTCAGACGACCTTTCAACAGGTCAGTCAACCTTTATGGTAGAGATGAACGAGGTTGCGTATATCCTCAAAACCGCAACAAAAAACAGTCTGTTAATTCTTGACGAAATCGGCAGAGGAACATCAACCTTTGACGGAATGAGTATTGCCCGTGCCGTACTTGAATATGTTGCCGACAAAAAGAAACTTGGTGCAAAGACGCTTTTTGCAACGCATTATCACGAACTGACGGTACTTGAAAACACAATAAAAGGCGTTAAAAATTACAATATTGCTGTAATAAAGCGTGACGACGATATAACATTTTTAAGACGGATAATTCCGGGAGCGGCTGACGAAAGCTATGGTGTAGAGGTTGCGAAACTTGCCGGACTTCCCGACAGCGTAATCACAAGGGCAAAGAAAATTCTCAGAGAACTTGAAGGCGAAAACGGCAAACCAAAAGTCAAAAAGAAACCTCAACCCGAACAAACCGACCAATTAACGCTTGTTCCTGAGGAAACACCTATTACAAAACGGCTGAAATCAATAGACATAAATTCTGTCACACCAATGGAGTCAATGAATATACTTTTTGAACTTATAAAACTGCTTTGAATAAACTTTAACAAGTTGGTGAAAAAAGTTTATGAATATAATTATCGGGGGAGTCAATTTTCATTACAAAATGAAATTGAAAGATATTCCTTGTGAAGATTTAAAAAAGTTTAAGGTTGTGAATTTTGACGGAGTCGGTGTGTCTTTGACAAGC
>JAQXZA010000004.1 GCA_029226955.1 Clostridia bacterium
GGAGATGTTGCTCGTATTCCAGTTCTAATCAGTTCAAATGATACAGTTGCAGAGATAGCAAATGACTCAGTTGAAAAGTCTAAGAATGACTGGGACTCTTTTGAAACCTCCTGGGATTTCAAAGAGCATCCGCTTGTAAGACTTTCAAAAGACCTGTGGGACGCAACAGCCGTCGGTGCTTCTATGTCTTATTACTACGGCGGTCACCTGAAGGTTGGTTCACCTTTGGAACTCTGCTATATGCTTTGGCAGGGCGAATGTAACGAACGCTTCAACAAATTAAAGGCTAATGAAGAAGAACTCAACCGTATCTTTATTGATATTTACGGACTTCAGGACGAGCTTACGCCGGAAGTTGAAGATAAAGATGTTACTGTCCGCAAAGCAGACCTTTCGAGAGATATCAAGAGCCTGATTTCCTATGCGGTTGGTTGTATGTTTGGTCGTTATTCTCTTGATACAGAAGGCATTGCCTATGCAGGCGGCAATTGGGATACCGGCAAGTATGAAACATTTATTCCGGACGCAGATAACTGTATTCCGATTACTGATGAAGAATACTTTGAGGACGATATTGTCGGCTTATTCTGTGCGTGGCTTAAAAAGGTTTATGGTGAGGATAGTCTTGAGCAGAACCTTGATTTTATTGCAAAGGCACTCGGCAACAAAGGTGATACAAGCCGTGAAGTTATCAGGAACTACTTCCTGAATGATTTTATGAAAGACCATATCAAGACTTATCAGAAACGCCCGATTTACTGGCTCTTTGACAGTGGCAAGCAAAACGGCTTTAAGGCTCTTTGCTATATGCACCGTTGGAATGCCGATACAACCGGCAATATGCGTGTTGAGTATCTGCACCGTATGCAGCGTGTGTATGAAAAAGAGATTATCCGTATGCAGGAAATCATCGACAACAGCCGTGATAACAAGGAAATCTCCAATGCGACAAAACGCAAAGAGAAGCTTCAGAAGCAAATCAAGGAAACCAAAGATTACGATGCAAAGGTTGCACACTTGGCTCTTTCCCGTATTGATATTGACCTTGATGACGGCGTAAAGGTCAACTATGAAAAAGTGCAAACTGCATCTGACGGAAAGAAAATGCAAATTTTAGCGAAGATTTAAGGTGAGTATATGGCAGAGTTAAACCTAAAACAAATTACAGACAAACTAAATAGTGAGTTTACAGGTGATGTGCGTAAACTCGTGTTTTGGTATGATGCCAATGCCGAGTTTCAAGAGGATATTGATACCATAGAACTTGAAAATGCTGAGGTTCTGCACCTTGAACCGGATAATCAATTCTACATCAAATACTTTTTGGAGTGCGAAGATACCACTACAAACTACCTTATATATGCTCCCTTTGCAAAGCCTGATATAAGAAACAATCACCTTGCGGACACTATCAGATATTCCAAAGAGTTTTTTGCCGACCGTGCTTCTCTCCTTACCCTTGATTTGGGTATTGATGAACGGTACAAGCCGGTAATACAGCACTATATTAAATTCTTTGCGAATAAAGAAAGAACACAGAAGTTCTACGATTTTGAAATCGAGAATTTTAACAAATCCACCATCGAGATTGCTTTGATGAGTGTGCTATGCAAAAGCAAAACAGCTTCTTTTGAAGAAGTCATTCGCTGCATACTGACTGATGACGGATTGGTGGACAACAAATACCTTGCAGAGTTTGAAAAGTATGATTTGCTGGGTGCTTTTTGGCAACAGGCTGATGTGGCTTTCGGTTATAACGACGCAAAGCCGTCATTGGAAAAGCTCGTTATTACGATGTTTGTAACCTATGCTTCAAAGAGCATACATACAGATATGCCCGGTGCGTGGAAACCGTTTATTTCCTATAAATCAGGCAACATTATAGCCTTTATTGATAACCTTATGAACAGTTATCTGTATGGCAACCGTTATGACGAGATTTCCGACATCGTATATAACGCACTAAACGGCAAGTCTTATCTTGCAAAGATGGATGTAGAAGCACTTATCGACTGCAATATCTTCGCCGGTGTTGATGAGTTGATTACTAACTGGCTCATCAGCCGACTGGAAAATGAGGATATAGGAGCAAAACTCGGCGGCAAAAGTATTCCACAGATTTGTGCAGAACGCAGAAAGAAACACTTCGGCAGAAGATACCGCAGTGAATACTTCATTCTTGAAAATGCTTTCTATATTATTTCAGATGGAAAGTATCAGCCTGTCAGCGGGATTAAAAACTTGGTTAAGGATTACACCGAAACCACCTATAAACTTGACCGTAGATACAGGTACTTCTATTACTACTTTGATAGTATGGAAGATACCACTCCGTTTGAGAAGCTCAGAGAACTGGTTGAAAACATTTATACCAATGAATACCTGAACAAGATTACCGTCAACTGGAACAATGAATTTGCCGACGCTGACGGAGAAACCGGGCTTGTAAAGCAAAAAGATTTCTTCTCGAAATACATCAACTATTCCAAAGACCGTGTTGTTGTATTTATTTCCGATGCCTTCAGATATGAGGTGGCTTACACTCTGTTTGAAAAACTGCTTGCTGACGAAAAATGCACAGCTTCTCTTACTGCTATGCAGGGTGTACTTCCATCATACACGCCTTTGGGTATGGCTTCTCTCCTTCCGCATAGGAATATTGAGTATGCCAATAATTTCGATGTACTCGTTGACGGGAAAGTATGTGCTTCGACAGAACAGCGAGAAGCAATACTGCAAGAGTATAAAATCAATAGCAAGTGTGTCCAGTATGACTCGTTAAAAACGATGAAGCAAGCCGACCTGCGTTCTATCTTTACCGGTCAGGATGTAGTTTATATCTATCATAATCAGATAGACGCTCGTGGAGATAAGGTTGCTTCTGAAAACGAAGTATTTACCGCCTGTGAGGAAGCAATAGAGGAAATCTATTCAATGATAAAGAAGATTGCTTCGCAGGCAAACACATTACATTTTATGGTTACAGCCGACCACGGATTTATCTATAAAAGAGATAAAATTCAGGCAACCGACAAAATCAGCGGAGCTGCTTCGAAATCAAACAGCGTAGGTCAGCGTTATTCCATTTCTGCAAAAGGACTCAATGCAGACGGTGTGTGTTCTACCACCATCGGCAAAGTGTTAGACAACAAAGACGAGCGTATTATTTCTTTCCCGCTTGCTTCCGATATTTTCAAGGTTGCCGGTGCAGGACAGAACTATGTTCACGGCGGTTGCTCGCCGCAAGAAATGCTAATTCCTCTGCTTGATGTTAAAGTGGATAAAGGAAAGAAAGAAACAAGTTCAGCAGAAATCGCCCTTGTAAGCCTTACAACGAAGATTACCAACCTTATCACCACACTTGACTTCGTACAAACAGAACCGGTTAGTGATGTGGTAAAGGAAACAACCTATCGAGTTTACTTCATATCAGAAAACAACGAGAAAATCTCTAACGAGAACATCGTTATTGCTGATAAAAAAGACAAGGATACTGCAAAGCGTATGTTCAGACTGCGTTTTAGTTTCAAGAACAAGAAGTACGACAGATCAAAAAAATATTATCTTGTAGCCTATGATAACAAAAACGATATTGAAGTTCTCCGTCACGAAATTATTATGGATATTGCATTTGCCGATGACTTCGGCTTCTTTGAATAATACGGGAGGTAATTATGGACGAATTTAATACTTCAGAAGTCAGTCCAAATGAAGAAATAAACAAAAAACTTCGTGCCTGCTTTGACGGGAAAATAGTCAGGAAAGACTTGACTAAATCAATTAAGGAAGGTGCGAATGTTCCGGTTTATGTTCTTGAATTTTTGCTTGGTCAGTATTGCAATTCTGATGATTCTTCCGTAATAGAGGAAGGTGTAAATACTGTAAAGCATATTCTCTCCGACAATTATGTAAGACCTGACGAGGCACAAAAAATTCTCTCTGTGCTTCGTCAAAAGGGTTGCTATACGGTCATTGATAAGATAACTGTACACCTCAATATTAAAAATGATACATACGAGGCAGAATTTTCTAATCTTGGCATTAAAAATATACCGATTGACGAGGAATATCCAAGCAAATTTGACCGTTTGTTATGCGGAGGAATCTGGTGCATAGTACAGCTTGAATATGAATATATAGAAAACGAAAAAAACGCTTCTCCTATTCATATCCGCAAACTCACGCCTATTCAGATGCCGCACGTTGATATTGACGAGTTGAAACAGGGAAGAAAAGCATTTACAAAAGAAGAATGGATTAGTGTTTTACTACGTTCTATCGGTATGGAACCGGATAAACTTTCTTATAGAGAAAAATGGCTTCTTTTAGCAAGAATGCTTCCGTTGGTTGAAAATAACTTTAACCTTTGCGAACTTGGCCCGAGAAGTACAGGTAAGTCACATATTTATAAAGAAATATCTCCGAACAGTATTCTTGTTTCAGGTGGTCAGACAACAGTCGCAAATTTGTTTTATCATATGGGCAGAAAAGCTATCGGATTAGTTGGTATGTGGGACTGTGTAGCGTTTGATGAAGTTGCCGGAATAAAATTCAAAGAGAAAGACGGCATACAGATTATGAAGGACTATATGGCTTCCGGTTCATTTTCAAGAGGTAAAGAAGAAAAATCCGCTTCCGCCTCTATGGTATTTGTCGGAAATATAAATCAAAGTGTAGATGTCCTTTTAAAGACATCAAGCCTGTTTGACCCGTTTCCGCCTGAAATGGGTACAGATACAGCTTTTCTTGACCGTATACACTGTTATATTCCGGGCTGGGAAATACCTAAATTCAGACCTGAACATTTTACCGATGATTATGGTTTTATTACTGATTATCTTGCGGAAGTTATCCGTGAACTCAGAAAAGAACAATGCGGTGATGCCATTGATAAATATTTCCGACTCGGAAAAAATCTTAACCAGAGAGATACTATTGCAGTAAGAAAGACGGTTGGCGGTTTTGTAAAATTACTTTATCCTGACGGAGAATATACCAAAGAAGATGTAGAAGAAATTTTGCAATTTGCCCTTGAAATGCGTCGCAGAGTCAAAGAACAATTAAAGAAACTTGGCGGTATGGAATTTTACGATGTGAATTTTTCGTATATTGATAATGACAGTTTCGAGGAACACTTTGTTTCCGTTCCTGAGCAGGGCTGTGGAAAACTTATACCCGATGGCATTTGTAATCCGGGACAGGTATATACTGTTTCGCAAGGTAAATCAGGAATGATTGGGGTGTTCAGACTTGAATCCCGTATGATGCCCGGTAACGGTAAATTTGATAAAACAGGACTTGGTTATGACCAAAAGTGCAAAGAATCAGCCAATACGGCATTTAATTATCTTAAAGCAAATTCAAATAGAATCAGTGGTTTGATCAGTACAGCAACAAAAGATTATATTGTAAATTATCAGGATTTACAAGGTATAGGTCTTACGGAACGGCTGGCTTTACCTACTCTTATTGCATTGTCTTCTGTTGCACTTGGAAAACCGACAATAAACAGTCTGGCTGTTCTTGGAGAAATCAGCATTGCAGGTACAATGTTGAAAGTGGATGAACTTGCAAACGTGTTACAGGTATGCCTTGACAGCGGAGCTAAAAAAGTGTTGCTGCCAATTACATCAGCAGTAGATCTTCCTGCTGTCCCTTCCGAACTTATAGGAAATTTTAATATTATTTTCTATCAGTCACCTGAAGATGCTGTTTACAAAGCACTTGGTGTAGAATGATTTTATTGGTCGGACTGTTAAAAGTACGATAGTCGTGCTTGTTAAATCAAAAGAAATCTGTAATTATACAGGCAGAAGATGATCTGAATGTCAACTAAATATTAAGGAGCAAAAAATGACAACAATAAAAATTATAAGTAATCCGTACCAAAAGAAAATTGGCTATCAAATCTGGCAGGAATCAAGTAGTCAATGGAAAGATATAAACTATGAAAATAACAGTAATAGTAAATTATTAAGTTCAAAAATGATCAGTAGCTTTTTTCCGTTCAAGGTAAAGACAATTATTGATACGATTATAGAAGAGTATCATAAGCCCATAAAAATTGTATTTGAAGGAACGGAAGATGAATATAAAGAACTTCAGGATATATGCAAAGAAGAATCATATCAAGAAATTACTCTGACAAAGTCAAACAGGCAGTTAGCAAATGCCCGTGATATTCTTCCCGACATCAATGAACTGTTTGATGAAAAATTACGCCCGCTTATAATGAAAAGTGTAAATGACTATGAAAAAGTCAGAACGGAAATCGACAAATATGCTGATGCTTCAAACGATATAATACCAATTTGTGTATTAGGTAATTACAGCACGGGTAAATCTACCTTTATCAATGCTTTAATCGGCAGTGAAATTTTACCAAGCGGTGATGAACCTGTTACAGCAAAAATATATAAAATAAAGCAGTCTGCGTTTGAAGACAGAGCTTATATTTTTTTCAGATACAATGAAGAACCTATCAAATTGAAATTCAAAGGTGGCGAAATTCCTTTTGAATTCAGCAAAGGAACGAGCGAAAATCCGCTTACATCTAAATTGCTTGCCGAATTGAGTTTTATTAAAGACGGAACAATTACTTTTTTAGTGAATAAAGCTTTGGAAATTATTAACAACTTTGATTTTACCGAGGACGGCGACAAGGTGTCCGATTTGATAGAAATAGAAGTGCCATTCGTATCAGGACTTTGGGGAGAATCAAAGAACAAGTTTGTGATTTTTGATACACCGGGTTCTAATTCAGCGTCGAATAATAAACACCTGTTGGTTTTGAAAGAAGCTATGTCAGGATTTTCAAACGGACTGCCGATTTTTGTTTCCGAGTTCGACAAATTAGACAGTACTGATAACGAAGATTTATACAGAGAAATCGAAAATATAAAGGAATTAGATAATCGTTTTACAATGATTGTAGTGAATAAAGCAGATGCGGCAGAGTTGGACAGAGGTGGCTTTTCAAAAGAAAAGGAACTTAGAATACTCGGAGAAACTGTTCCGAGAAATTTGTACTCAGGGGGATTGTTCTTTGTATCGGCAGTAATCGGTTTGGGTTCAAAAAACAATGGTGATTTTATAGACGACCACTATGCAGAACTTTATGAAGAAAAAAAGACTAAATTTGAAGATCCGACTTCTCGTTTCTATAAGCGTCTGTATATTTACAATATTATGCCGGAACAGTTAAAGAGCAGATTTACTGATATGGCAAGTAAAAATCCTAATCTGCTTTTTACAAATAGTGGTCTTTTCAGTGTGGAAAAAGAAATTCAAACATTTGCCGGAAAATATTCATCATATAACAAATGTCAACAGGCTCAGTTATTCCTGAGCAAAGTGATTGACACAACATTTCAGGAAATTGAAAATGCGATAGCTGAAAGGGAACAATCTAAAAAGAACCGTGACGAGCATTTAAAGCGTGATGAGAAAGAACTGATTGATAAGTTGGAAAATACAAGTGCTGAATCACAAACAATATACTGTGAAGAATACGCAGATATTATGAATAATCTCGACGATAAAGCCGATGCGGTATTTACCACAGAGCAACTTCAATCCCAGGAGAGTGCTATTGAAAAAGCTAAACAATCAGATAATTCATACGAGGAACGAAAATCTGATGTGAACAATTCCGTTTCAAAATTATGGGGTGGTTTGATGGAAGACATAAAGAATGTGTTCACATCATTTAGTTTCGACTCAATAAAAGCAGTAGGGGATAATTTTTCTGCCAGTGCAGGAGAACTGGTTAAAAATCGTGAAGAGTTAAGCAATATTGAAAAGAAGATTGACAAAGAAACAGCTGAAAAACTTTTGAATGATGTTACGGAAGAATTTAATCATAAATTTATTGAGGTTAAAACAATGCTTGATGAAAACTCTAAAAATTACTGGAGCGATAAAGCAGAGCAGTTCAAAAGGCATTTGGTAGAAATTGTCACAGGTGCATCGGTACTGAATAATGAAAAAAGAATGGAAATTGAGAATATTATTCTTACATATGGCGATATAGATTTTGAAAACAATGCAGATACAATTTTTCTCAGGAAAGATTTCAGAAAAGGTATAAGAATTGGCGACTGGTCAATATATGAAACTGACAAAGTTGATATTGATAAGTTGACAAGAAGATATAATGATGAAATGAAAAATAAAATTGCTGATGCTCGTGTAAAAATTCAGGATAGTCACACTGACAGTTTTGCAAAGTGGAAGGAAAATCTTGTAGGGACGATTACAACTAAAATAGTTGATTACAGTCCGTTTCTTCATAGTCAGGCACAGATTATAAAAGAGGAAACAGAAAAAATTCTTGAGCTTGAAGCAAAGAAAAAACAATTGTCAGATTATACACAGGAAATCAAATCTATGATGGACTGGAAAGAACTGTAAGGAGGGGCTCGGTTATGGGAATAAAAAATATTATTGCTAAAGTCGGACAAAAAACAGGCAATAAAGTTGCAAAACTATCAGCATTAAGTCCTGATCAGCTGGTTGAAGTACAGAAGAATCGTGAGAAATACCTGTCTGAAATGCCTGACCCTACTGACAGTGTGGCTGTTGAATTAACAAACAGGCTGCTTGCAGCAAGCGGTGTAGAAATTTTTAATGCTTATTTACCTCAGCTATCTAAGTTGTATGTGCCGATAAGTAAAGATGTGGAATATACAGAAGAATTCAGACCAGAACATAACATCAGATATTTCAACATTACAAAATGGGTTACAGATAAAAAAGAAAATAATCTGGAAAAGCTTGTTAATGTATATGAAGTGCTGTCTAACGAGGAATGTAATATTGCACTGATTTTCCGAAGAAGATGTGAAATTACGGAGGTTTATTTAGCTGTTACCAATACAAAAAATGCTGATAACAGTGTTGATATTAACAATTTCAAAGAAAGACTTGCAGGAGCAATCAGAGGAAATTTTCCCGGTTCAGAATGGAAAGATGACGGCATAGGTGTTATTCCTTTTCTTGATGGAAGAACACCTTACTCAGTGGCGAGTGCATCCAATATTCCGACAGAAAAATCCGAAAAATTTATCAGTCAGACTATCGAAAAGTTATTGGACGGTTATATTCCGGATACAGCTGATAAAGAATATACGATAATTCTTTTGGCAACTCCGATTCAGGATGTTGCGGAGCGGAAATTAAGATTGTCAGAAATATATTCTGGTCTTGTACCATATTCTTCCTGGCAGACAAATTTTACATATAACGAAAACAATGCAGTCAACTCAGCTGCTACAATAGGCGTAAATGTTGGTGCAAGTGCAGGCATTCAGAACGGACAGAATCAGTCGGTTACAAATTCTGATGGTAAAACAGATTCTTTAAGTAAGTCAGAAACTGATTCTAAAGGTCAAAATATAACGGATACGAATACAAAAACAGAAACAAATTCACAAGGAACTACTAAATCGGAAAGTAATTCACATACAAAAGGAAGCAATAAATCACGGACAAAAACAGAAGGAACAAATGATTCTGTTGGAGTAGGTGCTTTTCAATCTGTATCAGGTGGAGTAAATATTTTTGGTTTAGGAGCAAATGCTACAGCAGGATTAAGTGAGTCATATAATCATGGCTGGAGCAAAAGTACAGCAGAAACAGTTGCCGATTCTGTTTCAGATTCAGTTACAAAAGCGGTAGCAAAAAATATTACAAAAAGTTCAGCTGATTCTGTAAGCAAATCCGTTGGTAATACTGTTGGTCATTCTATTGCAAATACTTTGGGACGAGCTGTTTCTCAATCCGTGGCAAAAACGGCCGGTGTATTCAGCAGTACAAATTTTGGATTAAACTTTGGTGCTAATTTTGCTCGATCTTCAAGCGTTACAGCTACTATTGGTAAAGGTGAGGGCATAACCCAGTCACATATCAATTATAATATTCAACACGCTCTTGAACTGATTCAGGAACAAATGAAACGTTATGAGCAAAGCACGGCTCTTGGTATGTGGGACTTTGCTGCATATGTATTGAGTGAAGACCAAAATGTTGCAAACAATGTTGCACATTCTTATATAGCACTTACACAAGGTGAACAGTCTTATATGTCACAGGTAGCTATAAACTTATGGCGTGGAGATATGGCTGATAATAGTGGAGATGCAAAAGAAATATGTAAATACCTTCGTGAGCTTCGTCATCCTTTATTTGCTCTTAATCCGGATATAACGGAAAAAGACGCTACTTTTAATGTATATCCGGCTGTTGTGACCGCAACTACAAGTTTATCAGGAAAAGAGTTGGCATACTCTCTTAATTTTCCACAGAAATCTGTATCAGGACTTCCGGTTATTGAGTGTACGGAATTCGGAAGAAATATTGTTACATACGATACAGAATATAAAAAAGAGATTAAACTTAAATTAGGTCATATATTTCATATGAATCACCAGGAAAAAGGTATAGTTTCTGTTTCAAAAAGCTCTTTGGCTTCCCATACATTTATTACTGGTAGTACAGGTTCAGGTAAAAGTAATGCGGTTTATCAGCTTTTAAATGAGGCAAGAAATAATGATATTAAATTCCTTGTTGTTGAGCCTGCAAAAGGAGAATATAAGTCCGTATTTGGAATGGAGAACGATGTATCTGTTTATGGCACAAATCCTGAACTTACACCTATGCTCAGAATAAATCCGTTCAGTTTTCCAAAAGGTATCCATATTTTAGAGCATTTGGATCGACTTGTAGAAATCTTTAATGTTTGCTGGCCTATGTATGCGGCAATGCCGGCAGTACTGAAAAGTGCCGTTGAAAAATCATATTCGGATTGTGGCTGGAATTTGAATACATCTAAAAATAAGTATGGAGAAAATATTTTCCCGACTTTTGCAGATGTTGCTGAAAATGTAAAAAAGATTATAGATTCCAGCGAATACGATACTGATAATAAAGGAGCATATAAAGGTGCGTTACTTACCAGACTTGAATCTCTTACAAACGGCATTAATGGAATGATTTTTGTTCAGGATGAGATAGATACTGCCAAACTGTTTGATAAAAATGTCATTATCGATTTAAGCCGTGTAGGTTCAAGTGAAACAAAATCGTTGATTATGGGGATGCTTGTTCTTAAACTTCAGGAATATCGTATGACTACTACAGACAGCATAAATGCTGAATTGAATCATATCACAGTACTTGAAGAAGCACACAACATATTAAAAAGAACTTCAACTGAACAATCCTCGGAGGGAGCAAACTTATTGGGCAAGAGTGTTGAAATGCTTGCAAATGCAATAGCAGAAATGAGAACTTATGGTGAAGGATTTGTTATAGTAGACCAGGCACCGGGGCTTTTAGATCTTTCAACAATCAGAAATACAAATACAAAAATAATTATGCGATTGCCGGATTTATCCGACCGTGAATTAGTAGGTAAAGCGGCAAACTTGAATGACGATCAGATTACCGAGTTAGCAAAGCTTCCGTGTGGTGTTGCAGCAGTATATCAAAACGAATGGATACAGCCTGTTTTATGTAAAGTGAATAAGTATTCAGGGGAGGAAGTTCCATATTCTTATGATATAAATGACGATGAGGATATTTACGGAGTGAGTAAAAACAACCTTGTAAAAGAGTCTTTGCTTGACTTTATAATGAGCAAAGAAATTTTAAGAAAAGGCGATGTAACAGATATTCAAAAGTTAAAAGATATGGTTATAAAGTCAAAACTTAATACAGGTGTAAAGTGTGACTTTATCGAATATATATCCTCAGAAAAAGATAATGCAATCCCGGCTTTGAGAAAATTGATTTATGATTTTCTTGACGCAGGAAAAGCAATTCAAGCGTCAAAAAATTATAATAACATAAGAGAATGGGTACATGCTGTTGTGAATGAATTAGAGCCTTCAATAAAACATTATTCCAAACAACAAATTGACTTGGTTATCGCTTTATTGTTATATGAGCAATCAATAAGAGAAGCAGATTATTATGAGCTTTTTGGAAGGTTTACAGAAATATATCGTGATGATGGAGGAGTGTTCTGATGGAATTAGTAAAAAATGTAAGTGAAGTAAGCGAAAAAAGCAAACCGGAGGTTAATAAGTTCAAAGAAATAAAAACCGAAACAAACATTACTCCGGAAGAAACCCGGAATTTTTGGGATAAACTTTTTAGCCGTATGGAGGAAGAAAATGATCCTGTAAAAGAAAATTCAAATGAAAAATCAGAAAATACAGTTAAAGATGTAACGAAGGAAAATAATCCTGTCAAAGAAACTTCAGATGAAGAATTAGAAAATACAGTTAAAGAGTACATTAAAGATGTAAAGGATAAATCTGAAATGCCGGATATAATTTCGGATAAATCGTTTGAAGCGTCTGACCTTAAAAAAATATCTCCCGAAGAAAATGCGAAAATGCATGAAGAGTTCGTTGCAAAAAGGGAATTGTTGATTAGTCAATGGGAAGATAAGCATGACTGTTTGTGGCCTACATACAAAGAAGATGTAATTATAACAAACAAGAATGGAAAAGAAGTCACTATACACAGTGCCGGAGATAGATATGACGCTCATCACATACAGCCGCTGTGTCTTGGTGGTAAAAATGAAGTCGACAATATTACGCCTTTGAGAGCAGAGGTTCACTTTGACCATAGAGGCGTTCACGCAACAGGAAGCCCATATGACAAACTTAATAAAATGTTTTAGGAGGTAATTAACAATGACAGTAAAAGAGTATTTTGAACTCTTGCCATCATTAAAAATTGATAATAATAAGGTATCTGAAATAGAAAAGGTTTATGGTACGATTTTGCCTGAAACAGTAAAAAAAATCGTATCTGAATGTGACGAATCGTTTTTTATTGATGATTATCGAGTTTTATCTTTTGATGAAATTCGTGATGCCGAAGAAAATCTGGAAGTTAAATTTTCAGATTTTGATATTATTCCGTTGTTTGACTGTGGTAATAATGATTTTATTGTATATCATTTCAAAACCGAAAAATGGTCACTTTTTAATATTGTGGATGCTTGTATTTTTAAAATAAAATCCAGACTTGACGAACTAATGTATTAAAATAATAGTTGTCACTGGAATTTTAAATTAGGTACAATACTCTATGTTAAAATGGAAGTAGCAGTATATGTATATCACAATTTGCTTTATACAAATCTCCAACCGCCTATATTTTGTCTACAAAAGCACATAAAACATAAAAGATAATATAGATAACAGTATCGAGGGTGTCGCCATATGAACTATTCTTTTGCTTTTTGCCTGCCTGATTATTATTGAATAATTGTCTAACATCTCTGCCAAGAACATACTGTGATCTCTCTATCAATAAAAATTCTGTAATTTTGCAAACTATTTCTTAAAATAGAGCAACTCTTTTCAAAAAACGCAAACAATAGCAAACCATAACTGCCTCCGCAATTCTTCGCTCTATATTTCTTGCCAATCTTATATGCGGATAATATAATAGGCTCTATAATAAATGTTGGGGTAAGCAAATAGAGTCAAAAAAACTTTTTAAAATTTTTTCAAATTGTACAGTTACAAATACGAAAAAAATTCAGCAAAATTCTAATAAAGAAATAATCGTTGATAAATATTTTAGTTTTATTATTCTATAATGGAATTTTATATATCTTTCATATAGCTTATTAAAATTTCATTCATAAAAACTCAACTTGTTCAAAACCCTGTACTTACTTTTCGGAAATCTTGCTAAAATATGAAAAAAAGTTTATAATTAAGATTGTTATGTAATATAAACAATGAATGTAGTAAAAAACAATAGAACGAAAGGTGTGATTGATTTGGAATCCCGAAATCACATTTTTAATATAGCTGTTTGTGATGATGAACCGTATTCTCTTGAAAAGATTTCTGAAATGACTAAGAATATATGCGAAAAAGAAAGCATTAAATCGAATATTTCCTGTTTTAAAAACGGAAAAGAATTACTTGATGAAATTAACAACGGTAAGGAGTTTGATTTGCTTTTACTTGATGTTATGATGCCGCAACAGAACGGAATGGAACTGGCGGAATTTTTACGCAAAGGTTTGTTTGACGGTTCGATTGTATTTATATCAAGTAACAAGGAAATGGCTCTGAGAGGATATGAAGTATCTGCCGCACGGTATCTTGCAAAGCCAATTGAAGAAGAACGACTGCACGAGGCAATTCTTCATTGTTTTGGACAGGTACAGACAAAGCAGGAACTTTTAATTCCCATAAACGGTGGCACTCAAAGATTAAAAACCGAAAAAATAATGTATATTGAAACACAGGGACGAGGTTGCCATATTGTTATGGAACAGGACGGATATGTTACTGCAATGCGGATTTCTGAGCTTGAAGAAAAAGTTTCGGAACAGGGATTTATCCGATGTCATCAGGGATTCCTTGTCAATATGCGTTTTATCGTTGTTGTTCGTGCCACGGAAGTGGAACTTATGAACGGAATTCATATTCCTGTCAGTAAACATCGTATTCAGGAGGTTCGCAGACAATTCTTTTCCTGGATGGAAAAATAACAATTATTCATACGGAATAATCACAGAAATTTTAAATATATTTCCGTTAGTTTCTATGGAAACCATATCATTGAAATTTTTCATAATTCGGCGGATAATTTTCAGACCATACCCATGCTTTGCCATGGGTATTTTTTGTTGCCGTTTATATGTACGGATTTCAGATGATTGTTTAATCTGACATTTATCAGGATTCATAGTATTTTCACATAAAAAGATAAAATTGTTGTTTTTGCAGTGAAAGTCAAGTTTTATATACGGCTTTTCACTTTCGGAAGAACAGGCATAGTCAATCGCATTATCAAGGATATTCGTAATAAGTGAACATAGCTGTGTATTTGTCAAAGGCAGTTTTTCGGGTGCTTTTGAACGGATAATTTCAACCTCTATTCCCTTATCAGCGGCAATGCCGAGTTTGCCGTTTATAATAATATCAAGCATTTGGTTTCCGCTTTGTACAACAGGGCGGATTTCTTTCATTTGTCCGATTAACTGTTCCAGATAGGCAGGCAGCTGTTCGGGATTCTGTTGTGCCATAGTTTGCATTAATGTGTAGTGTTTCATTGCGTCGTGTCGCAGCATCATTATTTCCTCAGACTGTCGGCACAGATTTTCGTAGCTTTCCATTGCAAGTTCGTTTCTTGCAGTCAACACGGCGTTTTCTGTTCTTCGGGTGGTTTCATTTTCCACAAGCTCAATTATAATTGCACTGACGCCTGAAAACAGACACAGATTCCATATAAGTTTTAATGTAAAGTCAGGAACAAGAGTGCTTATGTCACCTGAAATCAAATTAAGTATATTTTGGGCATAATCTGGGAATGTAATTAAACTGATTAAAAAGAACACTGTATAAATTCCGCTTACAATAAGTGCTGTCACTGAGAAATGTCGGAAAAATCTGCTACCCTTATTCCATTGTATGAATGAACCGACAAGCACTGCGAGCAGAGATACAAAATCCGTATATTGCGGAAGATTTATTATGAATACATAAGCGTCGCCATATTCAATCAATTTTGTGCATTGAATAATACAATACAGGGCAATACTGCACCATTGAAGAATTGTGGTGCCAACGAGAAGCCAACGCAATCTTTTGGATTTTATTGTGATAAATATCAGTAATGCTCCTACGGACAGATGAAAACTCAGCCATACAGGATCTATTGGCAACAGCTTGAAATATTGATAGAAAAACGAAGCCTGAGCCAGTATGCCGCACATCTGAAAGAAAGCGGCTGTGGCAAGTACAGGGAGAGCTGCATTTTTGTTTCCAAGCGTTGCATTAAGAACGAAAGCAATCATCAAAAGAATTTCAAGAGCAAAAAGCAGAACAGCAGGAATCATAGTCCGTGCGGTATCTGCAATCAGTCCGCTTTCGTAGGAATAGCCGCAATAAAGAGTAACCTCACACGGATAAACGGTGTTGTCTTCGCCTTGTTTTTCGGAATACAGCGGCGTTGATTGTGCAATAGTCAAAGTGTGTCCGACATAGTCCAGAGGAAGTGACACAACAACAGGTTCGGATTTATCAAATTCGAGCATAGGAAGTTCAAGATAACCAATACGGTTGTCAGCGTCAGGGCAGTCCGTATAAATCAGTGAATTATCAAGAAATACACTTATGCTACGGTTGGCAACGCCTATACGCAAAGCAGGGCTGTCAAGAGTTTCGGTCATTTCACGGGAAAAATAGAAAGTCTGTCCCGCATAGTCCAGACCGTCATATCCGCCGAATCCGTTTGAAATAAGATTTTTGACTTTTCCCTGTTGGTTGGAATAAACTGTCCAGCCCTTTTCGCCCTCCCATTCCTGACCGTCACCGGCAAGTAATGAAAGATTATAGGACTTGTCCTCCATAGGATATGTATAGTAAAAAACGGCTATGGCGGACACAGCACAAAGAATAAGAGATAATATCACCGACAGGCATATTGAAGGTATGGATATTTTTGATGTATGTTTCATATAAAAACCCCGTTTTCTTAGTTACAATTTTAGTATAAATATATTTTCATAAAGTGTCAACTCGTTAAGAGGATAAAAAATGCCCAGTTATGTCGTTTTTTTGCCCAGTTTTGCATAAGGCATAGAAAAATTTTTTGTATAGGTTTATATTTATAGTAGGCAAAAAAGCACAATTTTATGAACGGAGGAATATCAAATGAAACTATTTAAAAAAGCAGGACTTGTAATTTCTTTAATGGCTATGGCAACGGCTGTTTTTTCAGCCAATGTATCGGCTGCCACGGTCAGCGACGGAATACAGACCGAAATCAGTGTAATTTCACAGGACAGTAATAATGCAAGTATTGAGGCAGTTGTCAAAAATACTAATGACTATGCAATTGACGGAATAAACTGCAAGCTGTCTGTATCTGAAAATGCCGTATTAAACGGTGAAGATGCAAAAAAGGACATATCACTTGCAGGCGGTAATTCGGAAAGTCTTAAAGCTGAAATCCGCCTGAATAACGCTGAGGAAACTGACCCGACAGAACAATCCACGACTTCAACCGTGCCTGTTTCTTCTGATGTGGAAGAAAAATCCGATAACAACGCTGTTCAGACAGGACAAAACAATAATGTTATTCCTGTTGCAATACTTTGCATTGTTTCACTTGCGGTTGTTTCAGCAATTTTATGCAAGAAGAAAAACAAGAGAATGTTATCAGTAATTCTTTGTCTGTGCCTGACAATTCCGGTATTTTCAGCAGGCTTAATAAGTGTTGATGCTACGGACGGCGACAGCATAAATGTTATAACAGATGAGGCTGTCATCACAATAAACGGAACAGATATAACCGTAACATTTACAGTTGAGTACCCTGATGTAAATAACGAAAATAAAATTGAATATCCTATAACTATGGAGAAAATAAAAGAGGCTGCTAAAACCGGGAATCTCCTGAAAAGTTACAGCAGTTTTGCAATGAATATTGAAAATCCTACGGTTAATAATCCGGACGCTTTTATAGATTACTCTTATTGCGATAAAGACTTTTATTATACAGAATGTAAAGCCTACGCTGCATTGTTTGTTGACGGAAAAATGGAATATATCAATTCTGACGGAAAAAAAGGCAGATATATGTATGTTAAAACAGAACCTATAACTGCCGATACTGAAAATCTTTTCTTTAATGAAGAATTATCCCGTGATGAAACAATCACAAGCAGTAAAAAAGACGGCGATGTTATCTATGTTTCAACAATAATAAAAAATGCTGAAATAACGGCTCAGATAGAGCAAATGTACAGTATGGAATATAAAGAGGGAGATTATATGCATTGTGATTATGTTCTTGATGCTAATACACTTATTCCTCTGTCAGTAAACGAGTCAATTATCAGAAGTGACGGAACAAGCGAAGATTTTCTGAATGTCATTACTGAGATAAATGCTGACAGACCTGCAACAGCACAGGAACTTTACGGTTATTATACACAGACAACCGATTTGCGTACAGTTACTATAATCAGTGACCCCGATACCCCTGAGGAAGAAACTTTCTCGGTAAGTGTGCCGAAGAATGTCGGTGTTTTACCTAATATATCAAAAGACTATGGAGAAATTCATATTGACAGGGAATGTACACAAAAATACACAGGCGGTGCTGATCCTGCCAAAGACGCAACATTCTATATCAGGAAAAAGACAGAAATCACCGAAAATTATCCGATAACTATGGAGGAAATCAAAGAGGCTGCCAGAACAGTGAACATTCTGAAAAAATACGACAGCTTTGGCTTTAAGTCGGAATATCTGGTGAAGGGTGGAACAGAAACCAACCCGATGTATGTTTATTGCGACCATGATGTATATTACGGCGACTCAATTTTCTATGATGATCCCGACTTAACAAAGGCAATATATATTGACGGAGAATTGAAATATTCAAATGCAGGTGGAGTAAGTGGTGCATATCTTTTCGCCAAAATGAATCCTTATGATGATTCATTTTTCAAAAATATTTTTATGGATGAGGAAAAAACTGCTGAGGAGATTATATTAAGCAGCAAAAAAGACGGCGACAAAATTTATGTTGAAACAAAAAGTACTGAAAAAAATACAGCTTCTACACTTGAATTTTTTGGGATTGGATACAAAGACGGAGATTATATGAAGGTTGATTATGTTCTTGATGCAGATACATACATACCATTGTCTGTATCGGAGAAAATTGTCAGCAAAGACGGAACATCTTATGATTTTTGGAAAGGTGTTACCGAAATAAACACTGACAAACCTGAAATGGCAAAGGATCTTTACGGCTATTATACACAGACAACAGATTTGCGTACAGTTACCATAATCAGTGACCCGAATACTTCTGAGGAAGAAAGTTTCTCAGTAAATGTACCAAAGAATATCAAGGTTTATCCTTATATACCGGAAGAATATGAAGGATTTTATATTGACAGGGAGTGTACACAAAAATACACAGGCAGTGCTGATCTTGCCAAGGACGCAACATTCTATATCAGGAAAAAGACAGAAATAGTTGAAAATTATCCCATAACCATGGAGGAAATCAAAGAGGCTTCTAAAACCGGGAATATTCTGAAAAATTACAGCAGTTTTTCAATGAATATTGAAAATCCTACGGTTGATAATCCGAACACTTTTATAGATTACTCTTATTGCGATAAAGACTTTTATTATTCAGAATGTAAAGCCTACGCTGCATTGTTTGTTGACGGAAAAATGGAATATATCAATTCTGACGGAAAAAAAGGCAGATATATGTATGTTAAAACAGAACCTATAGCTGCCGATAATGAAAATCTTTTCTATAATGAAGAATTATCTCAGGGTGAAACAATCACAAGCAGCAAAAAAGACGGTGATGTTATTTATGTTTCAACAGTAATAAAAAATGCTGAATTAATTGTTCAGATAGAGAAAATGTACAGTATGGAATATAAAGACGGAGATTATATAAAGTGCGATTATGTTCTTGATGCGGATACCCTTATTCCTTTGTCATTAAATGAGTTAATTATCAGAAGTGACGGAACGAGCGTTGATTTTATGAAAATTGTTACCGAAACAAATGTTGACAGACCTGAAATGGCAAATGAACTTTATGGCTATTATACACAGACAACCGATCTTCGTACAGTTACTGTAATCAGTGACCCCGATACTCCTGAGGAAGAAATTTTTTCAGTTAATGTTCCAAAAAATATCAATGTTTATCCTTTTATACCAAAAGATTATGAAGGATTTTATATTAACAGGGAATGTACGCAAAAATACACAGGCGGTGCTGATCCTGCCAAGGACGCAACATTCTATATCAGGAAAAAAAGCACAGACAACAATAAATCAGGAGGAAATTGATTATGACTATCGAAAAAACAATTACAGAAAGCACACTTTGCTTAAAGGTAATCGGAAGACTTGACACAACGACAGCACCACAACTGGAATCTGAATTAAAACAAAATATCAACGGAATTACAGAACTGACAATGGATTTTTGCGAGCTTGAATATATGTCGTCAGCAGGACTTCGTGTTCTGCTTGCGGCACAAAAGGTAATGAATCGTCAGGGTAAAATGGTTGTGAAAAATGCAAATGATACGATTATGGAAGTATTTGAAATAACAGGATTTATTGATATTTTGACAATCGAATAGACAAGACTTAAAACGGAGAAAAGAAAATGACTGTTTTTTTACAATTAGCTGTAATTGCGGCACTGCCTGTCTTGTTGTCCGTAATACTTTACATATTGAATAAAAAGACTGCATTCAAAAAAATTAAATATGTGCCGAAACAGTTGATTTTCGGAATCCTTTTTGGGTTGCTTGCTGTGTGTGCAACCGAGTTCGGTGTGAATGTCGGCGGTGCAACAATAAATGTGCGTGACAGTGCTCCGCTTTGTGCGGGACTGATTTTCGGAGGACCGGCAGGTATTATTGCCGGTATTATCGGAGGTGTTGAACGCTGGTTTGCGGTTTTGTGGGGTGCCGGAGAATATACACGTCTGGCATGCTCTGTTTCAACCGTTCTTGCCGGTATTGTTTCGGCACTGATACGCAAGTTTATGTTTGATAACAAAAAACCGTCATGGTTCTACGGTCTTGTTGTCGGTCTTGCCATCGGTATGATAATGGAAGTTATCCACATGCTGATGATTTTCCTGACAAATATGTCCGATGCCCGTGTAGCATTTTCCTTTGTAAAAATTTGTTCTTTACCTATGATAAGCGTAAACGGTATTGCTGTTATGCTGTCAGTTCTTGTCGTGTCGGTTATCGGCAAGACAAAAAATGAAAAGCACAGTGAGCTTAAAAATATATCCCAGACATTTCAGAGGTGGCTGTTAGTATGCGTTGTTGTGGGGTTTCTTTGCACTACGGTGTTTACATGGACATTGCAGACGCAGCTTTCTGAAAGTAATGCCATAAGTCTGATAAAACTCAATATTGATGATGTAAAACAGGATATTACAGATGCCTCCGACAAGAATCTTTTGTCAATAACCCGTGTTGTTGCAGATGAACTCAACAAGGAGAAGAAGATTGATTCGCAAATGCTTGTTGAATCAGGAAAAAAATACGATATTGCCGAAATAAATGTTATTGACCGTCGTGGGATAATAACCGCATCAACTTTTCCCGATTTCCTTAATTATAATATGCGTGGAGGCAAACAGTCTGCCGAATTTCTTATTTTGTTAGACGGTAAAACAACCGAATATGTGCAAAGCTATCAGCCAACCTCGTCAAATTCGGAAATTTTGCGTAAATATGCGGGCATTGTACTCCAACAGGGTGGTTTTGTTCAGGTTGCGTATGATGCGGAACGCTTTCAGAGGGATATTGACGATCAGGTTATCGGTGCAACACACAATCGTCATGTCGGTGAGGGCGGCAGTATCATTATAGCTGACGAAAATCTGAATATTGTAAGCGGCAGAAACAATGACGAGGGAAAGAATCTCTCCGTAACCGGCATTGAACTTGACACGAATAAGACGGCTGAATATGAACGGTTTGTTGCCGATGTGTATGATACGGAATCATATTGTATGTATGTTGTTTCCGAGGGCTATTATATTATCGGCGTTATGCCGCAAAGCGAAGCGGTCTTTTCAAGAGATGTTTCCGTATATGTTACGATATTTATGGAATTTGTCGTTTTCGGAATGCTTTTTGTACTTGTCTATTTTCTGATTAAAAAACTTATCGTTAATAATATAGAACGCATAAATACACTGCTGTCCAGAATCACTGACGGAGATCTGGACGTAGTTGTCGATGTGCGGTCAAATGAAGAATTTGCATCTCTCTCTGATGATATAAATTCTACCGTTACAACCTTAAAGCATTATATTGACGAGGCTGCGGCAAGAATTGATAAAGAACTTGAATTTGCAAAAACTATCCAACATTCTGCACTGCCAAGTGTATTTCCGCCGTTTCCGAATAAAACGGAGTTTGATATTTTCGCCACAATGGACACTGCAAAGGAGGTTGGCGGCGATTTTTACGACTTCTATTTTGTCGGCGAGGATAAGCTGGCGTTCCTTATTGCCGATGTTTCGGGTAAAGGAATTCCTGCCGCTATGTTTATGATGACAGCCAAAACATTAATTAAAAGCTTTGCGGAAGCCGGAAACACAGTAAATGATGTGCTTACAAAGGCAAATGAAAAGCTGTACGAGAACAATGACGCCGGTATGTTTGTAACGGCATGGATGGGAATTATAGATTTAAAAACAGGCCTTGTCGAATTTGCAAACGCAGGACACAACCGACCACTTGTACGGCATAAGGACGGTAAATTTGAATATCTGAAAGTCCGTGCAGGCTTTGTTCTGGCAGGAATGGAGGGAATACGCTACAAAAAGAATGAATTGCAGCTTAACCCCGGCGATGAAATTTTCCTGTACACAGACGGTGTAACAGAGGCAACCGACGCAAATAACCAGTTATACGGCGATGACCGCCTGCTTGATTTTATGAATACGCTGAACGGAGTGCCTGCTGACTCTGTTTGCGGTGCAGTTAAAGCAGATGTGGACAAATTTGTCGGCAACGCACCGCAATTTGATGATATGACTATGGTATATTTGAAATATAACGGAGGAAAATCTGATGAAAGAATTAATGATTGACGCAACTGTTGAAAATATCGAAAAGGTTACTGATTTTGTCAATGAACAGCTTGAAGCGTTTGATTGCCCGATGAAAACCCAGACACAAATTGACATTGCCATTGATGAGTTATTCGGAAATATTGCACACTACGCTTATAACCCTGATGTCGGACCTGCTACTGTAAGGGTGGAGGTGACGGACGATCCGATTGCGGTTATCATCACTTTTATCGATCACGGTATTCCTTACGATCCTCTTAAAAAAGAAGACCCGAATACCACACTTTCGGCAGAAGAACGAAATATCGGCGGTCTTGGAATTTATCTTGTAAAGAAAAGTATGGACGATATTTCTTATGAATATAAGAACGGACAGAATATTCTGAAAATCAAGAAGAAAATATAGAGGAAGATGAAATGAATAATCAGATTTTTCGCAAAAAAAGTATGGAGCGTGTTTCTTCTCCCGAACAGTTGAACGACTATGTTCGTGTATCGAATCCTGGAGTATGGATGATTCTTGTCGCTGTGATAATTTTGCTTGTCGGAATATGTATATGGGGAATTTTTGGACATCTGGATACAAAACTCGAAACCGTTGGTGTATGTAAAGACGGAAAAATGTTTTGTTATGTTTCCGACAGCGATATTGAATCTGTAAAAACAGGTATGAAGATTACAGTAAACGGTACGGAATATGAAATTACGGAAATATCACCATCTCCTTTCTGTGTAAGTGACGATATGGATTCCTATGCAATGTACATAGGTAATCTTACTGTGGGACAGTGGGTTTATGAGATAACGACAGATACTGACCTTAAAGACGGTACATATAAAGCACAAATTACAACAGAAAGCGTTTCTCCGCTCTCTTTCGTATTTAATTGAGGGTGAAAGTATGAAGAATAAAAAAATTGATGTAAAAAAGCCGAAAACAAGCGGAGTATGCAAGGTTCCCGTTGTTATGCAGATGGAGGCACTGGAATGTGGTGCTGCTTCTCTTGCAATGATTCTTTCATACTATGAAAAATGGATTCCGCTTGAACAGGTTCGTTCAGACTGCGGAGTATCAAGGGACGGTTCAAATGCAAAAAATATTCTGCGTGCCGCCAGAAGTTATGGATTAAGTGCAAAGGGATACAGATATGAGCCGGAAGATCTTAAAACCAACGGCAAATTCCCGTGTATCATTCACTGGAACTTTAATCACTTTGTTGTTCTGAACGGATTTCATGGCGATAAAGCGGTTCTGAATGATCCGGCACGAGGAACAGTAACCGTTTCAATGAAAACATTTGACGAATCTTTTACGGGAATTTGCCTTATGTTTGAGCCGACTGAAAGCTTTGAGCCGGGCGGCAAACCGAAATCTATGCTTTCGTTTGCGAAAAGCCGCCTGAAAGGAACGGGTACGGCGGTTGCCTTTGTAATACTTACAACTATAATTTCATCTTTGATAGGAGTAATAAATCCTGCCTTTTCAAGAATATTTATTGACCGATTGCTGACAGGTGAAAATCCCGAATGGCTTGTGCCGTTTATTTTAGCGTTATCGGGTTTCGGAATAATACAGTTGATTGTAGCGTGGATACAGGCGGTGTATTCACTTCGTATCAACGGCAAAATAGATGTTGTCGGCAGTACATCATTTATGTGGAAAGTGCTGCGTATGCCGATGGAGTTTTTTTCACAGCGTATGGCAGGCGATATTCAACAGCGTCAGTCCTCAAATGCTCAGATTGCGAAAAGTCTTGTAGATACTTTTGCTCCGCTTGCACTTAATACCATTATGATGATATTTTATCTTATCGTAATGATTCGCTATAATCTGTTGCTTGCACTTATTGGGGTTGCCTCCGTATTTATCAATCTGATTGTTTCAAACATTATATCAAAAAAACGCATAAATATTACCCGTGTTCAGATGCGTGACGCAGGAAAACTTGCGGGAACAACAACAGCCGGTATTGAAATGATAGAAACTATCAAGGCAAGCGGTGCGGAAAACGGATTCTTTGAAAAATGGTCTGGCTATCAGGCAAGTGTGAACACACAACAGGTCAGATTTGCTAAATTGAATCAGGTTCTCGGCTCAGTGCCTTTGCTTGTAAATTCTCTTACAAATATCATAATATTGATTCTCGGCGTTTATCTTACAATGAACGGAGAATTTACTGTCGGTATGATTATGGCATTTCAGGGATTTTTGTCTTCATTTACCGCTCCGGCAATGACTCTTATTACAACAGGACAGACATTTCAGGAAATGCGTACAGATATGGAGCGTATTGAAGATGTAATGAAATATCCGACAGATGTTAATTATGAAAACGATGATGTTTCTGATGATGAGGAATATGATAAGCTGTCAGGCTGTATTGAAATGAAAAATGTAACTTTTGGATATTCAAAACTTTCAGAGCCGCTTATTGAAAATTTCAGTCTTTCATTAAAAACAGGACAGCGTGTTGCCTTTGTCGGCGGTTCGGGCTGTGGAAAATCAACCCTTGCAAAGCTCATTTCGGGATTGTATAAGCCATGGAGCGGTGAAATTCTGTTTGACGGAAAGCCGATAAGTCAGATTGACCACAGCATTTTTACAGGTTCGCTTGCCGTTGTAGATCAGGATATTACTCTGTTTGAGGACACAATAGCTAACAATATCAAAATGTGGGATAACTCGATTGAGGATTTTGAAATGATTATGGCGGCAAGGGATGCACAGTTACACGAGGATATTATGCAGCGTGACGGCGGCTATCAGTACAAAATCACTGAGGGCGGTAAAGATTTTTCAGGCGGTCAGCGTCAGCGTCTGGAAATTGCCCGTGTTCTTGCTCAGGATCCAACCATAATAATACTTGACGAGGCGACCAGTGCATTGGACGCAAAAACCGAAAGCGAGGTCGTTAAATCCATAAAGGACAGAGGTATAACATGTATTGTTATTGCACACCGTCTGTCCACAATCCGTGACTGTGATGAAATTATTGTTATGGATTACGGCAAGGTAGTTGAACGTGGTACTCACGAAGAACTTTATGCCAAGGGTGGCTTATATACACAGCTTGTATCAAATGAATGAGGAGGCGAAAATATGGGTTGGTTTGATGAACAAATAAAAGAACGTAAGAAAAACGACAATGATGTTTTCGCTGATGCGTTTGTGAATATTGCCGGAGCGGTCATTGGCAAAAAAGCATACAATTCCTTAAACGACGATCGAACCGTTACGAAAAATGCCATTGATGAAATACTGAAATATTATCACGCAAAGACACGGGAAATTCCCGATAATATTACAGATATGAATGATCAGCTTGAATACCTTATGCGTCCCTACGGTATTATGCGGCGTAGTGTAAAGCTGTCAGACGGTTGGTATAAAGACGCTATCGGAGCTATGATTGGTACAATGAAAGAGGACGGTCGCATTGTGGCACTGATTCCTACAGGTTTGTCGGGATACAGCTATTTTGATTATAAAAAGGGAAAGAAAATCAAAATAAACCGTAAAAATCAGGCATTGTTTAACGAAAATGCTATTGCTTTTTATAAGCCTTTTCCGCTTAAAAAAATCGGTATTCCCGAACTTATGAAATACATTGTTCAGACGCTGCGTCCTGCTGATTTTGTAATGATTGCGTTGGCTACACTTGCGGTATCTGTTCTTGGTATGTTTATGCCGAAACTGAATAATATACTTTTCAGCACCGTTATAGAGTCGGGCAGCTTACAGCTTTTATACGCAATAGCCGCTTTCTTTGTATGTGTAACAATCAGCAGTTGCATTATGACGGTTGTGAAAACTATGGTGACTGCCCGAATTACCACAAAAATGGATATATCGGTGCAAGCAGCAACTATGATGCGTGTGTTGTCACTTCCGGCTGATTTTTTTAAGGAATACAGTGCCGGAGAGCTTTCCACACGTTCACAGTACATAAACAGTTTATGCAATCTTCTGGTTTCTGCTGTGATGTCAACGGGACTGACATCATTGTTTTCACTGATTTATATTTCGCAGATTTTCGTATATGCATCCGAACTGGTAATTCCTGCACTTTTGGTTATTTTAATTACGCTTATTTTGTCGGTTGTATCTTCAGTAATACAAATGAAAATCACAAAAAAGCAAATGCTTCTTTCGGGAAAAACCAACGGTCTTAGCTATTCGCTTATTTCAGGAGTGCAGAAAATCAAGCTGTCGGGTTCGGAGAAAAGGGCGTTTTCAAAATGGGGAAATTTATATGCAAAACAGGTTCAACTTTCTTATAATCCTCCGACCTTTCTGAAAATCAATACCGTTCTGAATACGGCGGTATCGCTTATCGGAACGATTATAATGTACTATTCGGCGGTTCAGTCGTATATTTCGGTTGCGGATTATTATGCGTTCAATTCCGCATACGGTATGGTTTCAGGTGCGTTTATGTCACTTGCAGGAATTGCACTGACCGTAGCCCAGTTAAAGCCGATACTTGAAATGGTCAAGCCTGTTCTGAATGCTGTTCCCGAGGTTTCAGAGGGAAAACAGGTTCTTACACGGCTGTCAGGAGGAATTGAGCTTAACAATGTTTCGTTCCGTTACAGCGAAAATATGCCGATGATTCTTGATGATGTTTCCTTGAAAATCCGTCCGGGTCAGTATGTTGCCATTGTCGGAAAAACAGGCTGTGGCAAATCCACATTACTTCGCTTGCTTCTCGGTTTTGAAAAGTCGCAGAAAGGTGCCGTATATTATGACGGTAAGGATCTGAATTCCATTGACCTTAAATCACTTAGACGGAATATCGGTGTTGTTATGCAAAACGGCAAGCTGTTTCAGGGAGATATTTACTCTAATATTGTTATATCTGCTCCGTGGCTTACTCTTGACGATGCGTGGAAAGCGGCAGAGCTTGCGGGTATTGCCGAGGATATACGCCACATGCCTATGGGTATGCAAACTATAATTTCCGAGGGGTCGGGTGGAGTTTCCGGCGGTCAGCGTCAGCGGCTTATGATTGCCCGTGCAATCGCTCCGAAACCGAAAATTTTAATGTTCGATGAGGCGACAAGTGCACTTGATAATCTCACGCAAAAAAAGGTATCACAGTCGTTGGATTCACTCAAATGCACACGAATAGTCATAGCACACCGACTTTCAACAATCAAGCAGTGCGACAGAATCCTTGTACTTGATAAAGGAAAAATCATTGAGGACGGTACATATAACGAATTGATTGAAAAGAACGGATTTTTTGCAGAGCTGGTTGCACGACAGAGGCTTGATGATGAAACAAGTGAGGAAAAAGCCACCCGGAATTAAAAAATTTTAGTATTCATTAGCTCTTTCGGCAAATCAATCGTATAAAGTAATGTAACACAAAAACTGAATTGGAGGACTTTACTATGAAAAAAAACAAAGAAAACAATCACAGAAGAAAATTCAAAATCTGCTGATTCCGCACAGGAATTGAACGAGGAAACCATTGATAAGGAAATCGAACAGATAAGCGACGGTGAACTTTCCGATCCGTATATTCGGTCTATCAATATGAACGAAAAAACATTTTAAAGGAGAAATGACAAATGGACTTCAAAGATGAAAAACAAAAGAACCCTTGCGAACAGACAGAAGAACAGGAAACGCTTAATGACGAAGAACTGGAACAGGTAAGCGGCGGTGAACTTCCCGATCCGTATATTCGGTCTATCAATATGAACGAAAAAACATTTTAAAGGAGAAATGACAAATGGACTTCAAAGATAAAAAACAAAAGAACCCTTGTGAACAGACAGAAGAACAGGAAATGCTTAATGACGAGGAACTGGAACAGGTAGGCGGCGGTTATGGACAAAGTGGTCAGTATTCCACGATCCAGTCACAAACTATATGTTAACAGCTGTGCGGCACGGCAAATTGTACAAAGCACACAGCAAACGCACACCTTGCCGTAACGGCAAAAAATTTATGTATTAAGGAGATATTTATTATGGACGAAAAGAAAAAGCTCAATGACGAGGAATTAGAAGAAGTATCAGGCGGTGCTGATTCAAAAAACTCAGTAGCAGATATTACAATTGGATTGCATCGTGATCCGCATGATAAACAATGTCCATTTACAGATCCACAAGGAGATATTTATTATGGACGAAAAGAAAATGCTCAATGACGAGGAATTAGAAGAAGTATCAGGCGGAAAAGTAACTGTTATTTCAGAAGAAGTAGGCTCAAAGGTTTCATTTGAAATTGAATACAGTGGACACACTAGCAGATGGGAACTCAAGAATAGAATTCAACAAGAGTTATTGAACAGAGGTGTGCCACAGCATGTGGTAAACACAGTTCCTGTTATGAACCCTGAAAAGTCTTATATGTCGTATGGAAGCGGTGGTATGAGAGTAGAATGGGAACCGGGTTGGGCAACACCCCAATATACTAAAACGCACGATTAAAACTGTACGGAACTGAACGATAAGGAAATCGAACAGGTAGGCGGCAGTGACATAACAAAATCGCCGTCTGCCAAGGATTTTACATTAACAAAAAGGAGATATTTATTATGGACGAAAAGAAAATGAATAAAGTACAAGAAAATCCCGATGAAAATGCAGAAAACAAAGAAGTGCAGAACAACAGACAGCCTATTGATGACACAGAGTTGGAAAAGGTCAGCGGAGGACGAGCAGGAATTCCGCCATTACCAGTAGATCCCCGACCGGAAGATGCCGGCGTTTTTTAAGTCGGAATTTCCGTGTAAGAACCTTTTGTATAAAACGTTCTTTATGGCAAAGGAGATATTTATTATGGACGAAAAGAAAATGAATAAAGTACAGGAAAAAACCAATGAAAATGCAGAAAACAAAGAAGTACAGAACAATGGACAGCCTATTGACGACACCGAGTTGGAAAAGGTCAGCGGAGGGATATACCCGTCAAAACCAGTAGATCCCCGATCGGAAGATGCCGGCGTTTTTTAAGTCGGAATTTCCGTGTAAGAACCTTTTGTATAAAATATTGTTTATGACAAAGGAGATTATCACTATGACAAACGAAAAATTAACACAGGAATTTATTAAAAAGGTAAGTATGGCAAAATCACCCGAGGAGATTGTTGCTCTTGCAAAGGAAAACGGAATGGAAATTCCACAGGACGAGGCGGAAATGCTTTATACACAGCTACAATCCCAAAGCGGCGAACTTTCAGATGAAGAACTTGACAATGTTGCAGGCGGATATAGTCCAATGCAAGAATTATATATGAAACTTTGGCAAGAAGAATGTAAAAAACGTATGCAAGAAATAGAAGAACAAGAAAAATGTATGTAAGACTTATTAACCCCACCGAGCTATAAAGGAGGATTATCACTATGACAAGCGAAAAATTAACACAGGAATTTATTAAAAAGGTAAGTATGGCAAAATCACCCGAGGAAATTGTTGCTCTTGCAAAGGAGAACGGAATGGAGTTTTCCGAGGAAAAGGCAAAGGCTTTGTTTGCTCATCTTAACGGCAGTGGAGAGCTTTCAGATGATGATTTGTCGGCAGTAGCAGGAGGCTATAACAGATGGTGGGAATGGAATGACTTACCTTGATATTCCCGAACAACCGTGAGATTGTTGCTCTCACAAAGGAAAACGAAATAGAGGATTTCACCGAACAAAATGCAAATGAGTTTTTTGCACAGCTTAACAAAAACAACGAGCTTTCAGATGAAGAACTTGATAATGTTTTCGGAGGCATAATGTGGTGCAAGCATAGTATTTAAGATGATTTTTTAGACGATGGTGCTATTGAAGTCAAAATTGACTTTTAGCACCGTGTATGAATTAATGCGGATATTGGTAATAAAAATCAGTAAGGAGTATCTATGAATAAAGCGTTAAAAGAACTCTTTGAATTTCAAAAATTTGCAGGTAATTCCAAACTTTCTGAACTGATTAAGGAAACGGAAGCTCGTTGGAACAGTGCATTATCCGATGAGGAACTCGACAGTGTTAATGCCGCAGGAGATATTTTCTCCCAAAATAAATCTGCAAAAAAAGATGAGGATTTTTGATATGAACCGTACAACAGCAGATATGGAGAAAATATATTCTGAATATCACGAAAAGGTTTTACATTACATAACGCAAAAAGTACCAAATCCTCACGATGCTGAGGATTTGGTTTCGTGCGTTTTTCTGAAAGTGTACCAAAAGCTTGAAACTTTTGACGGCAATAAGGCATCTGTATCCACATGGATATATACCATTACAAGAAATACTGTAATCGACTTTTACCGCACGGCGAAAGCATTTTCCGAAATTCCGGAAACATTGGCAAATGATTACTCTGTTGATGAAAAATTAATTAACGAAGAAACCCTTGAAATTCTTTATTCTGCACTTAAAAGACTTGACGAACGTTCAAGGGATATTATAATTCTGCACTATTACAGCGGAATCACGCTTAAAGAAATTGCCAGGAGAATGAATATGTCTTATGCTAATGTAAAAGTCACACACAACAAGGCACTGAATAAACTCAAAAAATTTATGCCGGGAATCTGTTAAGAATAAAATCGCTCCGCTAAATATGATTTTGAATCAGGGTGAGTAATTTAATGAAAAAAGGAACGAGAATAATGAAACGAATTGTATGCCGAATCATTCTTGTTGTACTGACAGTTTGTGCAGTTTTTTTCTGTATGTGTGCATGCGGAAAAAATGAAAAAAATATTAAAATTGATATGGCTAAGGTAGTTGAGGCGAACAATACAGACAATCTCTTGCAACAGTATGGCAGTTTTATCTATACATACAACCAGGACGGACAAGAAACTTCTTTGATATATGTGGACAGCGAGCTTTATTATTATCGGGATAATCTTGGTAATAAAAGTATTACCGGCGACGATTTTCAGTTCTTTTATGAGAACGGAAAATATTATGGTTCTCTTATCTGCGACGGAAATTATAACACATGGCTTGAAAATATTATGATGTCCGAGGATACAGTGAAAGAAAAAGTAGAGTCCGCCATAGATGACGGCAACGAAATAACCGTGGTTACCACTATGAACGAGGAACAGACTGCAGCTTTAACCGAAAGTGCGGAAATAGGGTATCAAAAAGGCGATACGATAAAGATTATGTATCATTTGGACTCAAAAACACTATCTCTGTTTCTGCATCAGAGGAACTTGTACATACAGACGGTTCTGCAACCGATATGGGAACGATTAAGGTTACTTATGGTGAAGAAAGAATCAACGAAGCCAAAGAAATGCTTGAACGCTCAAAACCCGAAAATGACCTTCGTACATTGACGGTTGTGCTTGATCCCAACACCAAAAACGAACAGACATACTTCAAAACAGTCCGCAAGGGAGATATGTTCGGTTTTGTTGTTCCTGACGGGTATCAGGTTTATGAAGACGAGAAATGTACTGTTCTACATCAATTCAGCGAAACGCCCGATACAAATGCCCATGTATTATTGTATGCCAAAAAAGATTGATTATTTGTTTAATCAATAGAAATGGAAACATTTTTCTGATAGTTAAAAATACCCAGTTGTGTCTTTTTTTGCCCGAATGGTTGAAATAAACAGTGGCTATGCCAAAGTAACACTTGTTGGAGCAAATGAGATTGGTTGTAGAAATCCGAACAGGTATGCTTCCATTTATGTTGCAGTAGATGCCACAATAGAGTTTACATCAGAATCCTCGGGTAGCCTGAATGTTTATAACTCTACAAACAGCGTCAATGGAAATAATGCTTCTGCAGCAACAATCACTCAGAATACACCCGAGCCGAAAACAACTGACGCTGTTATCACAACATCAATCAAACCTACTTATACGGTTACAATTCCGGCTGATGTCGCTGTTGCTTTCAACGTTGAAACAACAAACTTCGGACAGATTAAGGTGTTGTTGCGTTTACCGAAAAACATCTGAAGAGTATGCCATTGTTTTATGACAACATCCATTTCAGTACATTCAGTTTTTGAATACCGTCGTAATTCATTTCACCGAAGACTTCATCCAAAGTCAGAAGATACTTAGGATAGTTATCATCAATTTGTCTTAGTGGTAATAATTCTCTTGTTAATACCTGTTCGTCAAGTGTCGTTTGTGCAACCTGAAAATATGTCGGATTTCCGTTTTCCATTGCAACAAAGTCCACTTCACCGCCGGAACCCCATTGTCCTACATAAACTTCCCTATATCGTCTTTTTAGTTCCAGGTAAACAATATTTTCAAGAATATGACCTATGTCTGTATCCTTACTTCTGACCAACATATTCCTCATAGCAACATCACAAACATAATATTTGTTCATTGATGTAAGGAACTGTTTTCCCTTAATATTATACCGCCTTGCTTCATAGAACAGAAGACTGTCTGTCAGTCCTCGAATATATCTGTCAACGGTTTTAGGATCTATTTTCATTTGATTTGATTTCATTGTATTCGCTATTGTTGTAGGAGAAGTTCTGTTTCCGATATTATGCAACATAAAGCGTGTCATAGATTCCAGCATATTAACATCAGCAATTTTTAATCTTTTCACAACATCATTCAGCAAAATTGTATTATAAATTCCTGACATATACTCTTTTGCTTCCTGTTCTCCATATCCGTATTTTAAAACATAAGGAAATGAACCGGTCAGAATATAACGATTGAATTTATCTGTCAGTGTTGACTTATCATCTTCCAGACCGGTGCAAAATTCCCCAAATGATAACGGCATCATTGACAGTTCGACATAACGCCCGGTCAGTAAGGTGGCAAGTTCTCCTGACAAAAAATATGCATTTGAACCCGTAATATATACATCACAATTTTCTTTGAGTATGAGGCTGTCAACAGCTTTTTCATACTCTTTGACATGCTGAATTTCATCAAGAAATATATAATTCATCTTGTCAGGAAGAAGTTTTGACTTGATATAACAATATAGTTCCTTATAATCTTTTAAATCTTCAAAATCGAGGTCTTCAAAATTTATTGAAATAATCTGTTTTTTTTCGACTCCGCTTTGCAGTAGATAATCCTGAAACATACGAAACAAAGTTGATTTCCCGCATCGTCTGACACCTGTTACCACCTTGATGATTTGCTGATTTTTCCATTTGATAAGCCAATTCAGATAGTCTTTTCGTTCAAGCCGTTTCATATACGAGCCTCCTTTTACTAAGTATTATACTCCGTTTCTGTAATAATATCAATGAAAAATGGAATATATTCCGTTTTCGTTAATTTTACCCATTAATTTTTATGCTGATATTTCCGTAATTATCTATAATGAGTTTCAGGTTTTGTATGTATTTATTATGATTGCTATGTGTTGTGTGTTTACAGCCATTTTATCCTCCTGTTAAAGTTATTATCTATAAATGAGCAAATCGAAAAAATGCACAAAAAATAAAGACAACGACCGAAAAATGAGTTATAATGGAGTCACTACCCAACCAAAAGAACTCAAGGAGTCGTTGTCTTATGAATAATAGCATACACCATTCAGAAACAATTTTCAATAATTTAACAAAAATAAATCTTGCCGATAAATTTTCAAGGATTGCAATAACTCATATAGTTATATTTTCGTCCAATATCAGTAAGACATTTTTTAAGGGTGTATTCTTGCTGTTTGGTTTTCATCATCAGAAAGGTCAAGGTCAATAAAAAGCATTTTATATTCTTCTTCTAATATAGCAGTAACGAAACAGCAATCCCCGAAAAGAAAAATATTACGCAATTTCTCGCATTATAATTCCAAACCCTAATATTTTCTCCTACAATTACTTAAATTTTAGTATTCCATATTGTTTAGCGTTCTTTTTGAAATCAAAAATATCAAAAATGCCACCACTAAATTACAGACAGCCGAAGGGAAACATAATCTTGCCGCAAAAAATGTATCATATACTCCATTTGCCAAAAATGCCAAAAATAAAAGTATCGAAACAACAATACCCGGTATCAGTGCAATAAAAAGCAAAAGCATATATATAACCATTAAAACTCCTCGGTTGCCTGCCTTGCCCATAAATCTTTGTACAAGTACATTAAGTGATGTATATAAAAGTCCACAGCTAAAATACACAGAAATACAAGCCAATATATCAATAAAATTTGCACCGAAAAATATTCCGGCGACCGTAAATGCAGTTACTCCGTCAATAAACGGCTTTATAACACTTGTTGCACAAGCCATAATAAGCTTTTTTACAGGACTTGCAGGAACAATAAATATGTAGGGCTTTTGCAGTTCCTTTATCCAATCATCAGATACTGTAAAAAAGAACTGTATATAGCACGAAAGAATTGCGGTTATTGTCAGTATTACAGACGCATTTAAATTTCCTAATGTCTTTAATGCAAAACCGATTATGAAAACAAAAGCTGTTAAAACCGCCGTATTTATATTTATAAACGGTATAAATGAGCGTCTTGACATCTCACGATACTGCTTAAAGAAAAATGTTGTTGCTCCTGTGCCTCTGTTTATGCCCATTCTTCCGACCTTAATTTTCTTTTTGTCGTTCATCATATTCTTGTCGCTGACTTTACCGCTTCTGACTGCATTTCTGAACTCATAAACGCTCTCTGTTTTTTGCAGAACATCTTCGTAATAATCAGCCTTACTACGAATAAATACAATAATTGCAAATACGGTAAACAGCAAAAGCAAGCCACCATAAATCAGGGCTTTTGCAGTATTACCCGATATAATCCCGATAAACATACCGCTTGTCCAGCCTATTATCGGAATATAATCAAGATACGGAAGTGATATTGCAGAAAGAAGGTTTTCGTATGTAAAGCCCTTTGCAAAAAGCTGAAAAAGTGCAATGGCTATCGGAAAAACTATTATAAGATATATCGCATATTTCATCAGTCGTATTCTTGCAGGTCTGCCGTTGCATACGCAAAAAATCAAAACGGTAATCATCTGCACCTCAAAAAGCATTACACCGATACCAAGCATAAGCAGTACAGCGTCCAAAACAGTAAGGGCGAAATATCTTACCGCTATTGCTCCATAAGAAACAAAGCAAAGCAACAAAAGCAAAATTGTTGCCATCTGTCTGCCGACACCGTATATAAGTACACGCTTTTCAGAAACAGGTGCAGTAAATATATTCGCAACATCACTCATTCTGAAAAATGTTGTCGATGCATTCGTACCTTTAAGCATAATCGGAATACTTATAAAATAAAGTATCATAAGATATGCACCCTGTAATATACGAAAATCGAAAACCCTTTGCTCCTCAATAATATTTCTTGTAAAAGCAGTAATAAGACCTCCGACAGTTGTCAGTGCCACAAAAAGATAAACTATAAGCTGTAAAGGGTGATGTATTATATCTGTTATTCCGTTTTTTATGGTTTTTCTGAGCATATAAATTATAGCTTTCATACGCACCTCACTGCTGAGCTTCTTCGGTTATATTAAAGAAAAGCTCCATTAAGTCCTCTCCGTTTTTTTCAACAGCCTCTCTTGTTCTTTCCGCCTCAATTTTTCCGTTCATCATTATGAGAACCTTGTCCCAAAGCTCGCTTACGCTTTCGAGCATATGTGTACTGATAATTACGGACGCACCCTGTCCTTTCAGTTCTAAAATTATCTTTTTCAGTTCTTTGATTGCATGTGGGTCAAGTCCGACAAATGGTTCGTCAAAAAGCACAGCCTTTGGCTTAATCAATAAGGCACAGCAAATGCTTATTTTCTGTTGCATACCCTTAGAAAGCTCCTTGCCGAGCTTATTCTTTTTATCCGTAAGCTGAAAACGCTCCATAAGTTCTTCGGCATAGCTTTGCCAATTTTCAAGCGAATAGGCTCTTGCGATAAATTCCATATGCTCCCATACGGTCAGCAAATCAAATGGTGCGGGAATCTCAGGAATATAGCCTGTAATTCTTTTTGCTTCAAGGCTTTTATTTTTAAAGCCACAAATTTCAATTTCGCCCTCATACCTCAGCAATCCGACTATACACTTAATCGCTGTTGATTTTCCTGCACCATTAGAGCCTGCTAGAACAGCTATCTCGCCTGAATTTACCATAAATGAAAGATTATCGTTTGCAGGAGTTTTTTTATATTTTTTTGTAAGATGTGAAACATTAAGCATATTTTACCTTCTCCCGTTTTGGTGACATACTCCCCCACTTCTATAAGTAGGGGAGTATGTCACATTGTTGTATTCATTCAGCGAAATGGTTATCGTTTTACTGCTTTTTATCTCATTTATTATATGTATATTATACTACAAAGCATCAGAAAAGTACAGTATTTGAGCCGTTTTATGAAAATTTTATTTCACTGATTTTCTTGTTGGTGACTTCCAAAATCTTTGGTAACAATACATTGAATTGGTGCTGTTATGGAAATCTATTCTGTGGTATTGAGATTTTCAATTATATTCGGTTTTATCATAGAGCCGACAGCCCGTTTTACTGCCATTCGACTTCCAACGTACAGTAATATTACAGTTGAAATGAATACAGGTGCAACATAAAACAAATATATATCCCATAGTTTTATATAACTTCCGATTACAGATAAAAATGCCACTACTGCCACACCGCATATAGTACCTGATATAATTCCTATGTTGAGTGTGTGATATATTTCATTTATAATCAGTCTTTGTACTGTTTCTATCTTTGCACCTATTGCTCTCATCAGAATATAACTTCTCAGGTTTGAACGAACCTGAACATAACTCAAAAAAATTATCGCTATTATAATTACTACAATAAATATAAATACGCTGACTATTATTTGCAGTGTTTCTGAATTTACCTGAGTATAAAATACTCTTGACATTTCGGCATAATTATCATATTTTACACCGACTGAGATTTCTGTTAATGTTTGAAGATTTTGTTCAAGTTCTTCTGTTCGGATTTTGTCGTTGTGGTCAAGATTTTGTATAACCAGATTTTCATAATTCATATTCGGATAAATCGAAAAAAGATATTCTGTTGATATAATAAGTTCACTGCCCGAATATGTTGCGGCAACCTTTACTTTTGCTGTTTTAAATTTAATATGCTTTTCTATATTCTGTTCGGTTGCCCCTTTGTCAGCTATCGGAACAATCATAGTAAACTCATCACCAACCAAGCATAATTCATCAGGGGCAATTATTTCAAAGCCGTTTTTATAACCTTTTTCATCAATCTTGCCGTCAGTAATTGTGCCGGTATTGTTTAATATTGAATCATACGACTGCCATTTTACAGGAAGTTCAATTAGTTGTTCTTTACTGCTGTCGCCGCCGGCAAGACGAATCATTTTATCAGCATTTTTATGTTCAAAAATATAATTATAACCTTGCTGTGTTGCCTCAATAACATATTTGTGTAAAAGTTTGTTTTCAGGGTTTTTAGTCGTCAGAAAAAACGGTACACACAAATGAGAAACAGACGCATTTAAAACCTTTACTCTGCTGTCTGAGATAATTTTATCCGCCATTTCGTGAGATATGCCGCAACCGACAGGAAAATTTATATAGTAGCTTTGTTGATTTGAAGTTCCGCCTGTCATATGCAAGGAATAATCGGAATTATCCGGAAAATTATCAGGATTATCAAAAGTAGCCCCTCTTGCATTGAATAAAGGTATAAATGACCCGAATATTGATATTCCTACGCAAAACAGGACAATCATAATACAGGACAAATTCTGTAAACGATACTTGCAACTGTAAGCCTTATGCCAACAGCGGTTTAAATTTGTTTCAGATTTTCTTTGCTTTTTCGGCATATAAATTGTTTCTCTCAAAGGTGCGTTTTTATAGAACTTTTTAATCAGGATATTGAATGTTATGGTAATGACAGCTAAAACAAGCAAAGCTGTTAAAATGAGGCTTGTCGGATTTAAATTCAGGAACAGCGGCTGTGTTGTAAATGATGATATAAGTTTCAGAAACAACAGAACAATTACAGAACCGATTGTTGAAATAATCAGCGAACCGAGCCATAATACAAATCCCTGAATTAACAATAGTTTTCTTGATTTTTTCTTTGAAAAACCTAAGCACCTCAGTAAATTCAGATATGATTCCTGTTCTTTAAAGAAATATACAGAAATTGACGCAACACCAATAATTGTTGTCAGCACAAAAAATATTTGTATCGGTAGGATAACAATTCGGTTTACGACAAACTTAGAGGCAAGTTCTTCCCGACTGCTATTGAAATATTTATATTGACATTTGATATTTCGCATAAGAAATGAGTCTTTTTCAGAAAATATATGCGTGTATTGATGTTTTGCGTTATTATTGACTGTTAATATTGTCGGGAAAGAAATTTCACCGTATTGATAATCGTATAATGTTTTTATCTTGTCGGAAAAATTATCAATTATGCCCGTCAGCACAAAACTTTTTTTCTTTGTTTTTCCGTCTGTGTCTTTTACTTCAAGTTCGATAGTGTCGCCTGTTTTGTTTTGAAGTGCAAGAATATCGTATGTGCTTTTTTCTATTGCAATTTCATTTTCAGATGTGGGCATTTTTCCAGACAGGAAGTGCAGTGACAGAATACGGCTTATATTTTCGTCAGCGTTGCCAATCCAGATATTATCGGATTTTTCATTTTTAACAGTCCATAGTCCGTTTATTATTCCTGCTTTTTCGTTAAGCAGTTCATCACTTTTTGCTTGCATATCGTTTTCATCTGCATAAAAACAAATTGTTTCATATTTACCGTTTTTAATTTTATCATTTTCAGTAAGGGAATATTGATAGCTGTCACTGTACCAAAGAATTGTAAGAAAAGCAAATAAAAACAATGACAAACAAAGCATTATACCTATACAGCGTTTCGGATATGACTTAATATATTTTTTTGTAAGATAGATATAGCTTTTCATTATATATCACCGCCCAAAATACCGTCACTTATGGTTATAATCCTTGAAAATCTTTTTGCAACGTTTTCATCGTGTGTGACCGTAATAAGTGTAACCGAAAATTCATTTGCTACTTCAAATAAAAGTTCTGTTACAGTTTTGGTGTTTTCTTTATCAAGATTTCCTGTCGGTTCATCACAAAGCAAAAGAGATGGTTTGTTGATTAACGCTCTTGCGATTGCTGTTCTTTGTTGCTGACCGCCCGAAAGCTGACCCGGAAGATGATTTATTCTGTCTTGAAGTCCTAATCGTCTGATAATATTGTTCGTGTATTTTTTATCTTCTTTTTTGTTTCTGAGCATAAGGGGAAGAACAATATTTTCGTATGTGGTAAGTTCAGGAAGAAGATTAAATGACTGAAAAACTATGCCTATATTTTCAAGACGAAAATCATCACGCTGATTTTGCGTCATACCTGACAAATCAGTTTCATCATATTTAATACTGCCATTAGTAGCCTGTTCCAGACCGCCGAGCAAATGAATAAGTGTAGATTTTCCCGAACCGCTTGCACCAATTATGGCGACCTGTTCATTACTGTTGATTTCAAAGCTGCACTGCTTTAAAGCCTGTACTTCAATACTGCCCTGTTTATAGATTTTTTGTAAATTCTGTACCGATATTTTCACGAAAATTCCTCCCATAAATAAAAATAAAACTGTCATAATCTGATTGTGATACTGTACACTTGTTGGTTCAGCTATCGTTAATCAAATTATAACAGTTTGCAAAAACTTATAAATATATGAGTGGTTGTTGGTTGTTATTTCGTGGTACTTGGTATGTTTATCATTATATTAACTATAAACATATCGTCTTTTTCTGAAATATCTGAAATGCCGTTGTATTTTTTTACTATACTGTTGACTGTCTTTAAGCCAAAACCGTGAAACAGCGGATTTTCCTTTGATGTTTTCAAATCTTTATTATCCGTAAGCACAGATGAACTTATATGATTTTTAACAGATATTATATAGTTATTCCCCTTTTCAAATAAAGAGATATTAAGTTCTTTGTTATTATTTTCCTTGCAGAGAGCCTCAATGGCATTATCACAAAGATTTCCCAAAAGTGAGATAATATCTGTTCCGCTGATATATTTTAAATCGGTTTTAATAACAGCCTTTATATCAATATTGTTTTCTCTTGCTTTTTTATATATAACATTAAGGATTGAGTTTAAGTATATGTTGTCTGTATTGAATATATATGTTGAGTTATTCAATTCTGTCTTAATATCATCACAAAGTCGGACTGCCTCGTCTGTATTGCCGTTAGAAATAAGTTCTGAAATGCAGAATATCTGATTTTTCATATTATGCTTTATTTTTGCGATTTCTTCTATATAGCCGCTTGCCTCTTTTATCTGTTTTTTATATATTTCTTGTTCATTTTGTATTATAAGATTTTGAGTTTTTAATTGGTTGTTTTTGATTATTTTTTCTGACAGAATAATTATAGCGGCTGTAATAATTATAACCGAAAGAATTATTATCAAAAGATAGTGCATATTCCAGTCGGAAATATGTTCGTTTGAGGCTGTACCGAAAGGGATAAAAAATACCATACATAATATCAACGGAAAAAACAGTAACAGAAAACTGCCGCCGTTTTTTATTTTGTTGATTATATATATCATCAGCAAAAACGAAGAATTTGTTACAAGTGAGAAAATAATTCTGTATTCTGTGTTATTTGTAAAAAGATTATTTAAGTCTGTTTTGACAATATATATTGCCATTAAACAATACAACAACTTAAATATTGTTTGCAGTAAAATTACAAGTACAGGTGTATATATTCTTGCGGAAACTTTATCATCAAAACATAACAAACAGAATAAAATTGCAGTAATTAAAAATACTACTTCTTTTATAAGTATTCCTGTCAGCAAACCCGAAAAATGTAAAACAGCCTCCTCAGATATATAAACACAAAGCGTCAGAACAAGTGATGAAGATATAATAACCGTCAATTCTGTTTTTTTATTTAAAGCGGAATGTAAAAATAGTCTATAAATCAGAAAAAAAACAGTATTGAAAATAAAATTTGTCAACAAATATAATACACTACTCATTTACAGACACACTCCGTTTCAGAAATTCGGTTTTTACATATTTTGATTTATTTCTGCTTACGGGGATTTTTTCTCCGTTGGATATTTCGACTTCATTATCATTTACTGCAACAATATAGTCAAGATTTACTATATAGCCTATATGAGTTCTTATAAAGCCAAAATCCCTTAATGTATTTTCTAAATTTGAAAGAGTGTCAGGAACTTTATATATGTTGTTTTTTGTATGTATAATCACACTGTTTATCTGTTTTTCGATATAATAAATATCAGAAAATTTACATTTGACAGTGCCGTCTTTTGATTTAACAGGTAAGTAATGTAAGACTTGATTATTTTTTTCAAATCTGATTATAACACTCATAAAATCATCATATAAATTACTTTTTCTTATAAATCCGAATGTGTTTGTCGTATTATATGCTTCAAACACAAGAGCTTCTTTGTTCGTGACAAATACAATATGAGTATTGTTTCCCTTATATTGACGGACAAGCTCTATTCCGCTGATTTCAGGCATATCAATATCAAGAAATATCAGGTCATACAAGTTGATGTTCTTTAACAATTCATACGGGTTTATGAATGTATCCAATTTTTCTATCCTGTTTCCGAGTTTATTGTTTATCAGTTCTGACATAGTATTTATAAAAGTCTTTTCATCATCACAAACTGCAATTTTCAACATTTGAACACCTTCTTTATTGAACCACTGAATAAATCGTTAATGCCGTAATTCTAATCACAAATACATATTAACATACAAGTGGTATCTATGCAAGATTTGCTTAAAACGCTTGTTACTGTGTTACGGTGTTTTTTGTTTGAATTTTGCTGTTTGTGTCTGTTAAAGCAAAAAAATATTACTTATCTTTTTTGTCGGAAGATAACATTGATATATTGTCGATAATGTTTTCATAAATTATAAGGTTTAGTTTTGCGTTTTCTATGTCTTGTGTTGTTTCGCAAAGAATAATCTTTTTGGCAAAGGCTGATAAGTCAATCACAATGCTTTTGATACATTGAGGACAGGTTTCTTTGTTGTTGATTTCAAACCACATATATTTTGCTAAAATGCGATGTGCTTTTTCGTACAGAACCTCAGCCTGAGCAGTAATTAAATAATTCGGCATAATATCTTCCTTTCAGAAGTTTTATTGACAATATTGCGACTGTGTTGTATATTTGTATCAAAGTCAGGGTTTTTTGTTAATCCGAAGTATTGTTCTTCCTATCTTTCAAAAAGTCCTGACTTTACTTTTTACAATATTCTTGACGAATTTGAATAAAACTGATATGCTTATTGCTGTACCGTTCAGAACTGAACGAGCTAACGGTTTTCCGTGAACTCTATGCGTTTGAACGGTACTCTTTTTTGAAAATTTTATTGACAATATTGCAAATGTGTTGTATATTTGTCTTAAAGTCAATGCTGTTCAGGCATTTGAGCAATCGTAGCTCCGACACCCTGAACAGTTATTGACTTTTTTATTGACAATATTACATTTGTGTTGTATATTTAATATCAAAGTCAAGGCTTTTTGTTAATTCGGACAATAGGAGTCCCCATCTTTCAAAAAGCCTTGACTTTTTCTGTTTATACATATATAAGGTCGTGCAAGACAATTTCATTAACTCTTGAAATAATTGAGTTCATTCGGCGAACCCATTCCATCTGGTCATTGGCTTTCAGTTCTTCCGTAACCCCTTCGGCTTGTACCATTTGAGTTTCGAGCTGTTCTGCCATATTTTCGGCAGCCTCGTTTATTTCGATAAGGTGGTCAACAAGACTGTTGTCGTCAAACATCTGCATATATAAAATTGGTTTTTGTTCTTTAAGATAACTTTTTCTTCTTTGTCCCCATATACCTATGTACCTGTCATCATTTGTTACTGTAAGATTCGGATAATAAACGAAAGTCTTTGTGTCAAGTGTGTATGTAAGACCGTTGTTTTTGTCTTTTGTGACTAACGGATAATAGTTCATATCATCTTCACACAAAACATACGGAATGTCGTTCACGATTTTAACCTTTTCAATTTTTCCACTCATACTGATTTCTCCTCCCGATTTGTAAACAGTTATTTGCTGTAATTATTACTTTAATACTTTACCACGTGAAAGTAAATAGTTTTCCGGGAAATTTTTTATTTTTTAAACGGATTTTTGTTTTGTTCATATCTTGCCCTCTTTAATAGAAAAAAATATTGTAAATTTTATGAAAAGTCCGTTTTTTTGGACAATTAGTCTGATATAATCAAATTATAGATTAAAAATTTATAAAATTATTGATATTATTTGAAAACATTAGTATAATATTTAATAATAAATTGATTATGAAAGCGGGTGATACAATGAAAATTGTAATGAATTTCACATTGCAAAAATCTGAATTGGTAAAGGATTATTCTCCGGCATTTGTCAGCTTTATAAAAAATGCGTTGTCGGAATATGATGAAAGTTTATTCAACGGCATTTATAAGTCAGCACCTGACAAAGAAAAAGATTTCTGTTTTGCGGTAAAACTTGACAAGCCTAAGTTTGAATCCGACAAAATCAGACTTGACAGTGAAAATGTACAAATGACAATAAGTATGCTAAGTGCTGTTGAGGGAATTGATTTTTACAATGCCTTTTTAAAGCAGAAAAACAAGAGTTATCCTTTTCCTTGCGGCAACTCAATTACTCTTAATCAGGTGAGAATGGAAAACCACAAGCCTGTACATTCGCAAAAAGTCCTTATCAAGATGTGTTCTCCTTTGCTTGTAAGAAAACACGAGGCTGATGTTGATACATATCTTGCCTATAATGATGAGGATTTCCAGAGATGTTTTGCGTTGTCTGTAAACAAAATGCTGAATAACTTAGTACCTGATGTGAATGATACAAATATTGAAATTGTTCCTGTCAAACCGTTCAAAACAGTAGTGAACACCTTTGGAAACAAGATAACAGGCAATATCGGTATTTATCAGCTTAATGCAGATACAAAAGTTATTGACCTGTTAAATCATCTTGGAATAGGCAGCCGCAGAAGTCAGGGTTTTGGAATGTTTGAAATTGTTGCGGAGGTGAAACAATAAATGGAAAATGCCATAAAGGTTGAATCGGGCAGTTCTTTCTTTTTAAGTGCGGGTATTTGCGGGGTTATGACTTTTCTCGAAAAAAATAAAGCCGTGCAAGGCATAGATTATGAAGTTGAAGACCAGTGCTTGTATATCAGCATTGATTATATCAAAAATAACAATATCCCCGAAATGTATGTTTCAACAATGGCTGACGCTTTGGGTGAAAATACAAAGTTTTACAGGATTGTAAATGACAGATATATTGACAATGCCTATAAAAAAGGTGTTCAGAATTTAGATAAAGATGAACAGAAAACACTTAGTGATAAATATTCCGAATTTATCGGGAAATTCAGTCAAAGCCGTTATCTTTCAGCCTATAAATTGCTTGAACAGAAAGACGGAGTTCAGACTGTTACAGAGGCAATGATTACTGACTTGAAAAAGTGTGATGACGCTGATTTGAAATATCAGAAATACAAAAACATTGTCAGTCTGTTGAATCAGCCTGAGGTTAAAAAAACGCTGATATATACAGAACTCATTTACACTAATTTCAAGCTGTTTTTTGCTGAAAATTCCCAGTCTAAAAAAATAAGCTGTTTATGCAAATCCGAACAGAATTATGAAAAAACATACGACGACAATTTCTTTTCACCGCTTTTGGAAGAACTGAAAATTGAGGATAAGAAAAAAACTGCCTGTTGTATTGAGTGCAGACGGAATGTATCTCCTAAATTTAAAAAAGCGTTTACATTTTTGTCTGATACTGCTGATGATGTAAACCGCAAAAAAAGCTACTATTGGTTCTGTAAGTCTGACGCTTTCGTTTGCCCTGTGTGTGCGTTTATATATTCATTTATACCGCTTGGATTTGCATTTATGGGCAGTGATGCTGTATTTATAAACAACAACAGCAGTATAAAAGACCTTCAAAGAGTTATGAATACCTGTAAGGCAAAGACAGAAGATGAAAACGGTTCGGTAAGACGCCGTGTTTTGAGAACACTGACATCAGAAAAAATCGACGCTTTGAATAATGTAATGAGTAATATTCAGGTAATAATGAACTCGTCGGATTATTCTCATTTTAAATTTGAAGTTATCGACAAAGATATGGTAATGAAACTTCAAAAGGGCAAAAAATATTTATCATATTTTGAAAACAAGAAGATTTGTTTTGAAAAACAAGATAAAAAACCCGTTTCAACAAAAGGCAAAAACAAGGTCTTAAAGGAAGATAAAAAGTCAGTATCAGTTTATGACCTTGTGCTTGATTACATATATGAAAAACGGGATTTATACTATCTTCTTGATAAATTGCTGAGAACTGAAATTGACAAGAACGGAAATATAAATTATTTAAAGGGATTGCTGCGTCTGGCAATAATATTTAACGGAGGTGCTGAAATGGATAATTTGAACGAAAAAGTAAATTTAGCTTTTCTTGCAGGAAACAATCTGCGAAAAGCAATTCTTGGCAATGACGCTGATAAAAGCGACAGTGAGGACGACAACAGACTGAGAGGTTTTGTGTATCGTCTTGTTAATTTGTCGTCAGTTGGTGACCGAGAACAGTTTATGGACACGGTTGTGAGGATTTACTCAGGATTCAGTCTGACAATGCCGTCAATTTTCAAGGACTGTTATATCTCTGACGAAATGTTCAAGGCTATTGCTCACGGTTTTATTTTAGGTCTTAAATATGTTCCATATAAAAAAGACAACAAGGAGGACGTAAACAATGGATAAAAAAGGATTAACTCTGACAATGGTTGTTGACGCTGCAAGTGCAAACTACGGTGAAGGTGTCGGCAACATATCTCAGCTTAAAAAGATGACAAGACAGGGCGGCGAGGTTTATACATATATCTCACGACAGGCAATGAGATACAATATTGTTCAGCAAATGGGTATTGACAATACACCGGTTACTGATGAACAAAAGGTTGTACAGTTTTCTCCGACAGCCAAAATTGACGCATATCCGGAAATAGATTTATTCGGATATATGAAAACAATCAAGGGCGGACAGGAAATAAGAAGTGCTGTTGTAAGACTCAGCAATGCAATTTCTCTTGAACCTTATAAGGCAGATACTGATTTCCTTAACAATATGGGACTTGCAAAAAGAGGTAATTTTGGCAACGCTCTGGCTCAGAGTGAAATACATAAATCTTTGTACTGTTACACTGTTACCTGTGACTTGGACAAGGTAGGAATTGACGAAAAAGCAAAAATCGAAATTCCGAATGAAGAAAAGGCAAACAGAATTGTATCACTGTTGGAAACTCTTGAATTTTTGTACCGTGATATAAGGGGCAGACGAGAAAATCTTAATCCTGTTTTTGCAATAGGCGGTGTCTATGATAGAAAGAACCCATATTTTGAGGACAGAATAAAGACATACAATCAGAAACTTAATGTTGAACTTGTAGAGTCAGTCATAAATTCTTGTGATGATACAAAGAACAACACTGTTGTAGGTGTACTTCCGGGAATATTTGCAAATGATGACGAGATAAAAACACAACTTCCTGTTGTTTCAATAGCTGATGTTTTCAATGAACTGAAAAAGAAAGTGAAGGAATATTATGCTTAAAGCAATAAGAATGTGCCTTTTTCAGCAAATGCCGAACTATCGGAAACCGTCAAGTTTTCTGATAAGGGAAACATTTCCGTTGCCGCCGTATTCAAGCGTTATAGGAATGATACATTCCGCCTGTGGTTTTACTGAATATCACCCGATGAAGATTAGTATTCAGGGTAAAAATTGCGGAGAAGTAGCTGACTGTGCCACAATGTACACTTTTGGCATAAAATACGATTCCAGCAGACATCAGCTAAAAGTACAAAACGGTGAAGATTACGACGGCATTACAAGGGCTGCAAAAAGTACACAGCTTCTGACCGATGTTGAACTGTGTTTGCATATACTTCCTGAAAATGATGAAGATTTTGAAGTGATTTTAAACGGACTGAAAAATCCTGATGAATACATAAGTCTTGGCAGACGGGAAGATATTGCAAGAGTTGACGAGGTTGAAGTTGTCGAACTTGACAGGATTGACGACGACCAGAATATATCTACCAACGACTACTCGGCTTATGTTCCGACTGATTATATTTCGGGATATGAAAGATATTCCGACCAGAATGTCGGAACGGTTTATAAACTTACAAAACGTTTTGGGATAGTCAAAGGTATGAGGCAGTGGAAAGAGATTATTCCGGCAAGGTGTCTTCCGCCGGGTAAGACTGTTTTATCAAGCGTGGCTGAAAACGAAAATGTTTATTTTGATTCTAAAAAAGAACTTCCGGTATTTTTTGCATAGATTTTAAGGGGTAATATTATGAAAAAACCTGATGAGTTTATAGCTAAAAGTAACGGTGAAACCATAAGACAACATACAGATAATCTCATAAAGGCATTTGATGATTTCAAATGCCTTTATGGTTATATGTTTGATGAAAAATTTCAGAAAGCTATACTGTATGCGTGTGAATATCACGATTATGGAAAAGCGTCACTGTTATTTCAGAAAAATATAAATAATAAAAACTGTCTGGACGAAACACCAGACAGTGAAAAAATATTAAAGATATATAAGGACAACGGATTTGAAAAAAACATTCCGCACGGATATTTAAGTCCGGCTTTTATGTCTTTTAGTGATTTAAAGAAAGATATAGGTGAACTGCTGGCAATGTGCGTTTATAATGCTGTATATTATCATCATAATAGAGATACAGGCATTAACGCTGTTGAACTGAAAAACATTATTGAATCCGATTTTAAGCCGAGATTTAATATAAGCAATTCTTCTTATCAGCGGAAAATTTTCGGCGGATATTTGCCTGATGAATGTTGGATTACTTATGCAATAATTGTAGGTATGCTTAATAAATTTGATTATTATGCCTCAGATACCCACGAAAAACTCCCTGTTGAAATTGACGGAAATTATAACGGTAAATATCTTGGAGATTTTGTTTTGCAAAGCCTGAATAACAAGAAATATAAGTTAAGACCTATTCAGGAATATATGAAAAATAATCAGGACAAAAACCTGATTGTAACGGCATCTACCGGAATAGGCAAGACTGAGGCGGCGTTACTTTGGGCGGGTAAGCAAAAATTGTTCTATACTCTTCCGCTTAAAATTTCAATCAACGCAATGTATCAAAGAATGAAATGTGATTATGGGTACAAAGAGGATAATATAACGCTTTTACATTCGGATTTTATTTCTCAGCTTTCCGAAAGTGAATATGACGATAAGCAGATTGTTTTAAAATATGATGCGACAAAAAGATTGTCCTATCCATATACGGTTTGTACGGTTGACCAGCTTTTCAGTTTTGTGTATAAATATCGTGGCTGTGAAATTTTGTTGGCAACATTGAAATATTCAAAAATTGTAATTGACGAGATACAGTCCTACGAACCAACGCTGATTGCAAAATTGATTTACGGTTTAAAACTGATAACAATGGTTGGCGGTCAGTTTGCAATAATTACGGCAACAATGCCTGATGTGCTTTTGTCCTTTATAAAGCAAGAAAAAATACCATTTACTGCCCCTGAAAAACCGTTCCTGCTTGATAAAATCCGTCATAAAATCCACTATGAACAGGCTGAGGATTTTGACTATGATAAGATTGCAGACTATGGAAGAAATAAAAAAGTTTTAGTGATTTGCAATACAGTAAAAAAAGCCTGTGAAGTATGGGAAAATCTGAAAACAGAGTATGAAGACCTGAATGTTTCACTTCTTCATTCTAAGTTTATGCGAAAAGACCGCCGCACTCTTGAAAATGCTATAATGGAATTTGCAGATAATAAGGATTCAGTGGGAATATGGGTGACAACTCAGCTTGTTGAGGCGAGCCTTGATATTGACTTTGATATACTGTTCACTGAAATGTGTACAGCCGACAGCCTTTTGCAGAGAATGGGAAGATGTTACAGAAAAAGAGATTACAGCGGTGAACAGCCGAATGTAATAATCGTTGACGACAAAAATGGTTACGGTACAGTATATAAATACAAAGAAATATATGACCGTTCTGTTGAATTTTTACAGGAATACAATAACCGCTGTTTCAGCGAAAAAGAAAAAATTGATTATGTCAATAAGGTTTATAATGCAAAAGAACTGGAACAATACAGCCGTGACAACAAAAAAGGTTATTATCTTGATGTTCGGAATACGCTGAATATGTGCAAAGATTTGATAGCTTTTGACTTTACAAAAGACGAGGCAAAGAAAAAGTTCAGAAACATAACGTCGTACAAAATCATTCCGAAATGTATATATAACAAACATATTGATGAATTTGATGAGGCTAAGGAAATTTTAACAAAGCCTAAAAAGCATAGTTTTTCAGAACGACAGAAAGCAAAAGAATTTATCGAGGATTACTCAATAAATCTTGGCAATTTTGATGTCAGAACAAAAGAAAGATGTAATTCGTTATTTGATGGACTGGATTATTATACATTCGATTACAAGTATGACTTTGACGAAGATACAAAGTCGGGCATAGGTCTTGAATATGACAAGGACGAAGAGGAATATTTCATCTGATTTATAATTTTGATATGGTTATCAATAATATTAAAAATATTAAAATAGATGTTTACACTTTATAAAAATTATGGTAAAATAATTATATAAGGTGGTGATATTATGAAGGCGAATGAAGTCTTGAATCTTTTGAGAATTACACGACCTACTTTAACCAAATATGTCAAAGAAGGAATTATTAAGGTTGATAAACTTCCCAACGGCAGATATGAATATGACAGTAACAGTGTATATTCATTTCTTAATAAAGATGTAAAAAGAAAAACATACATTTATGCCAGAGTATCTACTTCAAAACAAAAAGCTGACCTTGATAATCAGATTAAATTATTAAAGCAATTTTGCTTTACGAATGGATATGTGATTTCAGGTATATATTCAGATATTGCAAGTGGTATCAGATTTGAAAAACGCAAGAATTACTTTAAAATGCTTGATGATATTATTGACAATAAAGTTGAAAAAGTAGTAATAACATATAAGGACAGATTATCAAGAGTAGGTTTTGATTTGTTTTATCACTTATTTAAAAAATATAATTGTGAGATAATAGTAATGAGTGAAGTAGGCTCAGAAAAGCTTGACAGTGAGGAAATATTTGAAGAAATGGTAAGCTTGCTTCACTGCTATTCAATGAAATTATACAGCAAAAGAAAAGTAGCAAAAATAAAAGAGGTGCTATCGGACAATGATAATAACCCGAG
>JAQXZA010000005.1 GCA_029226955.1 Clostridia bacterium
ATCGTTCCGTTGACAATTTCTTTGTTAATCTTCTTTCTGCTCTTGTTGCATATTCTTTTATTCCTAAAAAGCCTGCTCTTAATATTTGTAATAATAATGCTCTCTCTATTCTTTGATTTTCGGTCGAACTCACGTTAAAATTAAAATATAATAGATAATATTTTCCCGTGTTTTTATAGATATTGAATATCGGGTGTAGTATTATCTGTGTACATATAAGCAGTGTTCCGAAAAATAAATTTTCTCAATGAAAAGGAGGCTTTTTTATGAAAACAAAAATCAAAAGACTGACAGCCTTAATTCTGGCTGTCATAGCCATTCTGAACATAACAGCGTGTTCAAATGTGCAAAAATGGGACGGAAAATGGAAAATCACAGATGATGATTATGACAAATCCATTTTTGCTGATTCCAAAATTGAAAAAGGTAAAGACACAATAACCGTAACGATTAACAGTGACAAAACCACCTTTAAATCTGACATAAGCAAGGACAGCATAAGAATTGCGGCTTTTACTTTCAGTGGTTCTATAATAAATGTTGGGGTAAACAAATAGAGCAAAAACAAATGATAACCTGATTACTGATACTTGTTTTCCAATTTTTTCGGGTTACCCCAACTATTGACACAGAACCTCATAAAATTACCCTGTAAGCAAAATATTCTTACAGGGTAGATTTTTTATGGCTGTTTATCGGTTTTCTTTTTGAACGCTATCGGCTTAATAGACCTGTCCGATAACCTAATGTTGAAAATTATAAATATCACAAATTTGATTTTTCTTTTGTGTTATCTAATTCTTTTCCTTCTTTTAACAATGAATATTACCACAAGTGAAAGCATTGCAACAAGCAGATATACTGCAACGTATGTTGTTTCGCCTGTCGGAACGGTTGTATTGCTGTTTTTAGGATTGTCTGAATTGGTATTGTTATTATTACTTGCCGTTTCAACAATGGCAAATGACATAGGATGGGGAACCGTAAATGCTGCAATTCCATTTTCAACAGAATCAGGCTTGAAGTAAGCTATCTGACCATCAGTATCTATACCGACAAGCTGAACGTTATCCTTATCAACAGGCACGGAAATTATACACGAATTTTGACACCATAATTCAGTCGGAATATAGTTGCCGTCGTTATTGGTAAGACTTACGGAATATGCTTTGAGGATTTTGTCTTTGACTGATGAAACCAAAGTGGCATATTCTTCACTGTTCTCGTTCAAATCACTGTAACTTATGTTTAAATCGTTGTGCATACTGCCCTGTACTGTGATATTGTTTCCGGCGGATTTACTGAGAAGTTTCAGGAAATCGAGCTTTATTACAGGAAAACCATTGTTAAAATGGTCATTTCGTACCCATACAACAGTATCGTCATCATCACAAACTGCGTTCATTTTATTTTTAAAGTCGTCATTCTGAAAATCCGAAATTTTTGACATAGCTGTGTTTGTATTGTCGGGTGTATTTTTTGAATCCGTGCCGACTGCATTAAGACTGCCTGATGTGATATAATATACATTTTTTACTGTCGGGGTTAAGCCATCATATCCGTTAATACCGGCTATTGAACCCTTTGAATTTCCAGATTTGCCGTTTACTGTTACGGAATTATATGAGCTTTCGATTGTTCCGCCGTTTTTACCGACAAGTCCGCCGGAGATTGTGCTTGATGATGTTCCGATTCTTATACCGTTTGCACAGCCGTAAATTTTGCCTGTATTCACACTTGCAATACCACCGCACTGTGTACCCGAAACAACTGCTGAATTACAACAGCCTGTGATAGTGCCGCTGTTTTCGCCGACAATACCGCCGCTTAAATCGCCCTTAATGTTTGAATTAAGTGATACCAAATCAATGGTTTTATCCGAAAGAATTAGAACACCTGAGGTAAAGTTCACACCACTTACACAATGGTCGATTGTGCCTTTGTTTACTGCCGCAATTCCACCTGCTACCTTTGATGATGAGATAAAATCGCAATCAAACACAAACAAATCCTTTACGGTTCCTTTTTCGCCTATTGCTTCAAACAGACCACCGTATTCAGAGGATTTTACATTAAGATCGATAATACAATAGCCATTGCCATTGAATGTACCATTGAAAGCCTTATCGTCAGATACACAGCCTATTCCCTGAATCCATACGGAATCATCAGGTGCTTTTATATTGTTTTCAAGAATATAATTCTGTGTACCATAATCCTCATAATCAGTTCTTACAAGTTCTGAGAGTTTTACAAGGTCGTCGTATGTTTTTATGATGAAATTGTCGTTTTCGTCCTTATCAAATGCATCGGGAGTTTTTGGTTTTTCGCCCTTAATAACCGTAACTGCATTTGTTGTTGCGATATAGCTTACTACACTCGACTTCTTCTTTTTTTTCACAATACATCTTATAGGCTTGCCGAAACTGTCCGGGGTAGTATCAAATTCATAAATGTTTGGATAAGAGAACTTATGGTTGGTAACATTAATCCATTTTTTTGCTGATGAATCGTATGTCTGCCATTGGTAAGAAAGTTTTTTGACTTCTCTTTTGCTGTCATAAGCTTCAACGGAGAAAGATGCCTTGTCGCCTGTATTTTTTACATAGCAGTTTTTCGGCTGTTTTATTATTACTACGCCGTCCGTTTTCAGCAATTTATCAATATTTACCGTTACAGGAGTGCTGAGAATACTCTCTTTGACAGTAATAGTGCCTGATACATTTTCTTTATTTGCGGCGGCAATATAGAAAACACAATCATTTGATATATCATCTTCCGAAACGTTAACCTTATAGGTCATAATATCCTTGTTTGCATTAAAGTCAATCGGGCCTTCATTGTTCACAAGATCTACCGTATTTCCATTAATGGTTTTTAAATAAATGTTATATGCGTCAGGCTTACGATTGCTGTTTCTGACCTTGTTTTTCCACGCAAGAGTTACGGAGTAATTTCCGTCCTTTTTTTTGGAAACGCTCTGAACACCGAAATATTCAGGGAGTTCAGGCGGAGGTGTTGTCTTGCTACGATTGTCCGTATAGTAGCTAAGAAGATATACAGACTTACCATTAACTGTGAGATTCTTGCTCGGATATGCCACTGCATGTGCTTTATATCTATAGTCTGCCGGCTGATAATGTACGATATTGTTGTTTATCCACTTTCCTTCTAAGTCCATGAAATCATCATATTGATATAAACCTTGATTGTTGGTGTTAATCTGCACAGGATTGGACTTTTTAAGAGCTGTATATGTAACCGAGAATGAGACTCCATTGCTGTTGGAGTTTATCCAGGAAGCACTGTAATCAGCCGAAACTTTAATATTAACTATTGCTTTTTTTATATTTGCATCAAACACAATATTGATTCCGTTTGTCTTTTCAGTGCTTTTAGTAACACCTATACTGTTTGATGTGCTTTTGGTATCGGTACTTACCATTACTTCTGTTTCCAGAATTTTATCACTTTTAATGGACATAGCCTTTATCAAAGCATCAGAAGTGGAGTTATAGCCGTAAGGGTCACCTGATGAAGAGGCAGGAAGTTTATTTATTACAGGAGCTGCCTCTCTCCGATCATCTTTTAGAGAATTAGCAAGTTCATTGTATTTATCAATCGGCAAAGCAGCAAAAGCAGGATCAAGGTACTGTGTTGTCACCATTTCGTCCCATTTTCCCTTACCGTTGTTTCCGTTCGGAATCCATACATCATAGGTACTGATAATAACAGGAATAACAAATGAAACCGCATAGTCCTGATCGGTACTGAGTGTGAGCGTTGTGGATTTTGAATAAGATGTTGTCGTAGTCTTTGAACCGATATATTTTATGAGCAGACTGCCATTTGCTCCAAATGTTTTTCCTTCATATCCTAATCCTATACCGAGACCAACGCCCCCTGAGTGCTTAATTCCTTTTTTTGTTTCGTGAGTAATCGTGTATGAAACATCAGCGGAGTTATTTTCTTTATAGAAAGGCGGTGCCTGAATAACCGCATACAATGTAGGACTTGAATAACCTACTGTTTTTTCCCTGTATTTATAGTACATCTGGTCGCTGTCGCAATCCACAAAGCACATTGACATATATGTACCCTGATCATCTTCATTTTTAAAATGAATATAATCGTCGTATGCTTTGCTCTGCCATTTGCCCTCTTCATCATCATAAAACAAAAGAATTATATCATAGCTTATATCGTCAGTGTGACCTTCTCTTTCGTCACCTGTGAGAAGTGCAATAGTTTCTGTCTTACCGGCTACATAGAACATTCCCGAAGTTGCTGTGCTTATAAAAGCGTTATTTTTTGCATTACACAGTTTTCTTATATTGGTTTTATATTCTGTATGAAAGTATGCGTTTTTGAAAAGTTCCTTGTCTTTGTACGGTAATGTATCAATAATAGCCTTCCCTGAGTCTGTATCATCAGGTGCTACTTTTTCAACCCCGTAAACCTTTGAGTTCTTACAGCTGAGAACAATACCCTGAATACAGAGATAATCCATAGTTGCAGGCGTATTTATGTTATATCTGCCTGCTGTAATGGCAATAGGCTCCTGTGCATTCCAGTCAACCTTAACCTGTCCCGAGGCAGTAACTTTTACAGGAGTATCCAATACAAATTTATAGTTGCTGCCGTCCCAGTATATGAGCTGAACAAGATTTTCAGAAGTGCTGATTTTGTTTGTATGTTTATCTCCTGACAGACCGTATTCCTTCATACCTGCAACAACAAGCTCGTTGTAGCCGTCGCCGTTAAGGTCAGCATCAACTGAATTAGTGCTTAACATTCTTATAGTGTCATATCTGAGGTCACTCTGGAATTTTTGTTCGTATTTGCCTTTGTTATATGAATAAATAGCTATGCACGAATTCATATTAGCATTATTATCGTGATATACACGGGGAATACTTACATTGATTACAAGGTCATCGTAGGACTTCTCTTGATTTTCTTCACCGTTTGCACGGATTGATGTTGTTGAGAGTGCAACAACCGGCATAAACCAGCTCTCAAAACTGTCTTTGCCTGATTGAAGTTTTTTGAGGTCTGACCTTATTGATGAGAGGTAAATTTTTTTCATATTGCTGATATTGAAATTACCGTTGTCACCAATATCAATAATTCCGACAAAAGGCTCACCGTTTCCGTTGTTTGCACAAGGGAAATAACACGCAAGTTCCTCTTTGCCGTCGTTGTCAAAGTCGCCTGCCGTCATTGCTGTATAGCCCTTTGACTGCTGAGCTTCCATGTCAAGAAGCTTGTTATTATTTGAAATCTGAATGTTCTGGTCGCTTACCTGTGTCCACGACAAAGTACCGCCCGAAGTTGATCTTTTATAGGTTCTTACTGATGCATAACCTTTTTTATCTGCATATAGCGAAAAATATGCCAGTTCATCAATATTATCACCGTTATAATCTATTCCGATTGCGTTGTGAGTCTGACCTTTATTAGACTCGGAAAGAGATATTGTATTTCCTGCATTTTCAAGGCTGCCAATGGTATCTAATTTATTAACAGGAAGCTCAACGTTATCAATAGCTCTTATTTCGCCTTTATGCTGGTTATTTTTGTTAATCTGACCTATAAGCAGTTCCTCAGGTCTTACAAAAGTATAGCCAGCGAGCGGGTTATCAGTAGATGTATCATTAGCTATATTTTCTGCCTTTTCTTGCATAGTTTCTGGTGTATCTGATGAAGATTCCTCTTCACTTGATGTTTCTGATGAGGACTCCTCTTTGCTTGAAGTTTCTGATGAAGACTCCTCTTTGCTTGAAGTTTCTGATGAGGACTCCTCTTCGCTTGAAGAAACCGTAGTAAAATTAAAATCTGCATAAGTTTTGTCATCATTTGCGTTTGCAACAGTATTTTTTATTGGTTCTGTATTTTTCACTTCACTTGATTTACCCGTATGTGGAAACAGATAATCTGTATAAATTTCATCAAGCGAATATTCCCCTTTTTTCTCGGCTGTTTTTTCAGAAACCGCATTGATGGCTGTAAGCGGTTTTGATTCTGTTTCAGAAACCCCATTGACAGCTATAAGCGGTTTTGATTTTGTTTCAGAAACTGCACTGACGCTTGTAATGCCCACAGTCGTCATAGACGCAATCATAGACAATGACAAGACTGTTGACAATGAACGCCGAAATAACTTTTTCATAAAAGCACTCCTTTTGATATATAATTTTTGCGAATGTACCAAATCGCTTTATTTTTACAAAATAATTTTTCTTTTTGCCGTAAACACCCGTAACGGTCAGCAGACCACTCATTTTAACGGCGTCGTCACCTTGTTTTCCAGCTCGCAGTGTGTTACATCATTCCAATGACGGCGTAAGGCAATATCAGCAAAAAGGTCAGTATTGTTATATGAAATAGACCATTGTGTGTTGCTTGTGATGTCATTTGGCTTGGGGTCTTGTGCCGCCGATTTCAATGCGTTCCACACGGTATCGTTGGTGTAATTACCTTTTTCCGTTTCCAGCACCTTCATCACAGCGTCATAGCGTTCCTTGCCGTGACCGTAGATACCGTTTTTCTGATTTGGAAGTACCTTATCCTTATGACGAATAAAGAAATTAGTAACCGCCTCTGATGGAGTATCTATAAGTTCTCTTGGTTCACCGTTAATGTCATACTCTATTACTCTGCCATCACCTGATGCATCGGTTATGTAGAAATGGTAATCTCTGCCGCTTGATGCGAACATATCATAGCCACGTAAAAGCTCCACTGCTTCCTCTGTGGTCGCTGCCCTGTCAAGAACAAGGCGTATTGCAAGAGTAGTTGCAATGACAGGCTTGCCTGTGTTTTGATGTACAGGCTCACTATCAAGTGTCAACACAGCGATAGACACGCCCTTTTCGTTCATACCGTCAAGACATATAAAAGGTGCAGTCAGGCTTGCAAACTTACTTTTGATATTTTCATCAGGCACATTTGCTGAAACATTGTCAAGTGCGGCAAAGGCAATAGACTTATATCCGTCCTTTGGAGTACAGTAAACCAACATAGCAGATGTATCTTTGCTAAAATCGTAATTACGCCCCATATGAACATCGCCGTCCGTATCGGTCAGAGTAAGTGCCGTACAGGCGAAATTTGGTGCTTTGATCTTCACAGGCAGCATTGGAAGAGCCTCTTTCAGAATCGCATCAATCATCGTCTGATCGTCCTTAATGCCGTAATTGATGATATTATCAAGGCTGTAATCGTATTTGACATCCATACGATAGAGATTGTACCCATCTTCGTAATCCGTAAGCTTCTCAATGCTGCCGATGGTCTGGATTCTGGTGAAATACAGTCCAAAAAACGCAATCAAGATAACTAAAACGACCGCCAGAATTGCCAACAAAACTATCAAAATACGTTTCTTTACTTTACTCATATCTTTTCCTCCTATGCGATTATGTCAGGGTTATATTTCATAATAAAGAGTTCAAGGGTTTACTTTAGAACGTCTATCTGTGCTTTCAAATAGAACTCATCCTCAAATAATGCGTAATGTACGCAGGCTCTGATTAGAATAAAAATCAGCGGTGTCAGCTTTTCGTAAGGAATACCCAGCTTATCCTATAAGCTTTTTGCGTATTCGGTGTAACGCTTATCAACACCCGCAAAGAATTTCTGACCGTATTCTCTGTATTTCGGGTGTGTATAGACCTGATACATAAAGCAGTATTTTTTTCCGTGCTTTTTGGCTGTCCAGTACGGTATCTCGTCAATAAATCGCCACAAGTCCTCTACATCTTTGGGAGCTTTCGCCATAAAATCATCTTCTACCTTACTCATACAGTATTCGGTAGATTGGACAATAAGGTCGTCCAAATCTTTGAAATATGTATATAGCTTTGTATGATTAAATCCACATTCGCTTGCCAATACCCGAATACCTGTTCCATGCAATCCATGTTCTGCAAAACAGTCATAACATTTTTCCATCAGTTCGGCTTTCTTTGCATTCCATTGCTCATCAGTATAGTTCGCCACTTTATCACTCCTTTTCGACAAACCGTTCGTTCTAAATAAAATATAACATATATCTGATGAAATTTCAAGTTGTTTTTTGCTGATTTTCTTCTTTGCTTTGATTATTCTTTTCTGCAAGGCACAAAACAAAAAGAAGCCAACAAGTTATGCATTGCTTGAACTTATGGGACAAACGTATTGTTATCATCAAGCCGTTGCTTACTTATTTTCGCTTGATAAAGTTTGCTTTGAGCATATCAATGACATATATGATTTTGCTGACAACTGTATTATTTCCGAAGGTCTTGATAAGTCGTGGCAGACGGGAACTTCAAAAAGACCACAAGATTGGCTTTTAATCTGTATAACGATCGCTGTACTGATGGAGAAACATATATCGGAAATGACGGCTTTGAGGACTATCTGCCAAGCTGCTATTTTACTCCATCTTACATTTTCTGCTGTGAGTATGCACCTTACTACATTGAAGTCATAAAGCTGCGTTTTCCGGAGTATTTTGATTAAGATATTTTCAGTATTTAAAGAAATAGCAGTACGATCTGTTGAGCGTACTGCTTTATATCGGAACAAGAGTATTAAGCCAGTGCAACTCCGGCTGTTTCGGTTTTATTACAATTAAGGAGATACTAAAAATTTATGAAAGCATATTTCAAACTAAACAACAGTATTCTTGACTGCGGTTTGACACCAAATGAATTAAAAGTAGCTGTATGTTTATATAGCTGTGTATTTCAAAATAATTACAGTATTCAAATCAAGCAGTCCACAATCGCTGAAAAATGCGGTATAAAGAAAGTTGAAACCATAAGTAATATTATTTGTCATCTTCAACGCAAAGGTATTATAGAGCGTGTCTGCCGTCCGCATAAATCAAACGGTTGGCTTGGAACTTATATCTATAAATTAAAGGCAATCGTTTCAAAAGGATATTTCAAAGTAAAAAGGTACATTCTCGGAAAGCTGACAGGAGTACAGCTGAGAATGTACCTTTTTATATGCAGAGCCGTTACAAAAAAGAATGATATGTGGAACAGCTTTAATGACATAAGCCGTGCATTACAGATTAGCAGAAACAAGGCTAACCGATAATCCTGAACTTAAACATACTCCAACAGGAAAAGCTGTTACTAATTTTTCGGTTGCCGTCGAAGACAGCAGAACCGTAAGCAGTGAACGAAAAGTATGTTTTTTCAAAATCGAAGCGTGGAACAGTACAGCAGAATTTATCTGCAAATATTTTGAAAAAGGACAACAAATTCTTATTGAAGGCAAACTTTTTTCAAACACCTACACAGACAGAAATAAGAATAAGCGTAGAGATGTTTTCGTGCTTGTTGACGGAGTAAACTTTTGCGGTGCAAAAAGCAGCGAAGCACAGCAAAAGGAAATTGAAAAAGACTTTTCCGAAGATATAGAAGTAATTGATTAAGGAGGAAATAACAATGAGCGTGTTTGATGAAAAAATCAGCGTGATTGATAAAAAGATTGATAAGCTGAATGAGGAAGTCAAAAAGAAAAAAGCACAAATTACAAAGCTGTCAGCGGAAAGAAAACAGCTTGAAACCGATAAAAACAGAGAGTACAGCGAAGTCTTTCTGAAAACAATCAAAGAGTATGGTGTTGATACAGAAGATGAAAGACAAGCTCTCATTGATAAGATTGAAGAAATGCTTATCGGACAGAAAATCAACGAAGAAACAACTCCGCACATTAACAATACAAACAAAAATTGAAAATTTAAGCAATTTTGAATTTTATTTTTCCTGTTTGATTTTGATTTTCAGGTGAGCAAAGCGATTTTTGAATTTTGCTATTTTGCAAAATTCAAGGGGGTGCGGGGATTTCACCGCCAAGCGATTTGTACACCCGACAGGTGTACATAATCTCTGCTTGCGACCTCCTTTGGAGGTCATTTTCTCCCCTCTCTTTTGGCAGCTCATTTTCAAACTGAATTTTCTTCAAAATTGTCAAAAACGGAGGTAATAATTCCTATGGCAAAAGATAAAACCGCCAGATTTCAAATCAGACTTACACCAACAGAAAAAGAAAATCTGATAAAAAAAGCAAGCGAAGCACATATGACTGTATCTCACTACGTTATAAAAAATATTAAAAACAATAAAATTTATAAAAGATTTTATTAAAAATATTTTTCTTTATTGTTCAACATAGTTTAAGCTATGTTTACTACAAACGGGTGCAACGCACACCCTATATCCCATTTGATTGGGA
>JAQXZA010000006.1 GCA_029226955.1 Clostridia bacterium
ATTCATTAAAGATTTTATGCAGTTCAGGGTCAGGAGTATAACCGTAGGTTTCACAAGCTTGTTCAGCCATTTTGATACCACCAAACGGCATAAATGCTCTTTTAAGTGGCTTGTCTGTCTGAAGTCCTACTACTTTTTCGAGTTCCTTTGTGTTTTCGTCTATATAGCCCGGCTTATGTGATGTGATAGTAGATACAATATGTGTATCCATATCAAGAACTCCGCCCTTTGCTCTTTCTTCTTTCTGCAAAGCCTGTAACTTGCCCCAGAGTACATTTGTTGCTTCTGTCGGGTCAGCAAGGAATGAAGAATCGCCCTCATAAGCACGGTAGTTATGCTGTATAAAATCACGGACATTTACTTCTTCTTTCCAGATTTTTCCGTCAAAGCCTTCCCACGCAGCAAAATTTTCGTTGCTCATTTTTCAAAACTCCTTTTTCTTGAAATTTTTAATAGCTGTTTTCATACGCTCAAAACAACTGCCGGCATAACCGGTAATAGCATAAGCTGACACAAGATATAGTATATTCATCGTTTAATTTCAGATAATAAGACAATATATTATTATGATTTTATATCCGTTTTCAGCTTAACTATGATTTTAATATATAGCTGATTTGTTTTTTTGTCAACCTTTTGAGAAGTGTTTCAGAAATTATCGTAACTTGTTATGTAAATACTGAAAAGGTTTATATCTTTATATGCAATTTTAACAAAGCATTTTTTGCCATATCGCAATATATGGTATATAATTTGGTATTACTATAATATATTTTGTGGTTAGCAAATGGTAATTTTTATTATAATATTTTTTTACAACTGTCTTATATTGATTTTTTAAAACTTGAATTATACATCGAACTTATATCAAATACGCTATAAGTAACAGGTGGAAATGTATTTAACAAACAATATAAAATATATTTATTCACAAACTAAAATTTGACAAAATTCCTGAAATCTGATAATATTAAAAGGTTATATATGAAATAATATAATTCTTATTGCAAATAATTATTGTCTTTTATTTTTATATTGAGGTATTATATGAGTGAAAATACAACAGAAAACACAATTACTTTTGAGGAACTGGGGCTTGCACCGAAAACATTACAGGCACTTGACGAAATGGGATTTGAACAGCCTACGGAAATTCAGGCACAGTCAATTCCGCTGATACGCTCGGGTGTTGATGTAATAGGACGTTCACAGACAGGAACGGGAAAAACAATGGCTTTTGCAATTCCCGCAATAGAAAAAATCAACACTCACGAGGAAAAACCTACTGTACAGGTTCTTATTATGTGTCCGACAAGAGAGCTTGCACAACAGGGTTGCGAGGAAATAAAACGACTTACAAAATTCCAGAGCGGAATACGACCTGTTGAAGTTTACGGTGGTGCAGCTATGGACAGACAGATTGTAAAGCTGAAAAAAGCAAATCTTGTTATCGGCACTCCCGGAAGAATTATGGATCATATGCGAAGAAAGACATTAAAACTTGACCATATCAAACTTGTTGTTCTTGACGAGGCTGACGAAATGCTGAGTATGGGATTTAAGGAGGATATGGAAACTATACTCCGTGAAACTCCCGAAACACGTCAGACTGTGCTTTTCTCCGCAACAATGCCGCCGTCAATTATGGCTTTGACAAAGGAATTTCAGAAAGACCCACAGGTTGTTCAGATTAACAAAAAACAGGTAACTCTTGATAATATTCAGCAGCACTATGTTGATGTTCCTATGGGACGAAAAACTGACGCACTGAAACTTTTGCTTTATTACTATAATCCGTCACTGTCAATCGTATTCTGCAATACAAAGAAAATGGTTGATGAAATAACCGAAAGTCTTAACAAAAGCGGTTTCAATGCTGAGGGACTTCACGGCGACCTTAAACAGTCACAGCGTACAACGGTTATGGACAAGTTCCGCTACGGTTCAACATCTATTCTTGTCGCAACTGATGTTGCCGCAAGAGGCATTGATGTAAATGATGTTGAATATGTCTTTAACTATGATATTCCGCAAAACAACGAATACTATGTTCACCGTATCGGCAGAACCGGCAGAATAGGCAAACAAGGCACAACAATAACTATATGCAGTGGCAGACGTCAGGTTGCCGCACTTAACGAAATTGTCCGTGCCGTCAAGTCAAAAATAACAGAAATTCCTGTCCCGACAAGTGATGACATAAGAAAACGTCTTAACGAAAAAAATGCTGAAATTGTAGAACAGACTATTGCCGAAAAGCCAAGTCAGGTATATTCTGATATGCTTAATTCACTGCTTGAAAAAGGCTATTCCCTTTTTGATATTGCGACAGCGGCTTTACAGTTGAATTTTTCCGAAAAAGAGATTAAAATAGAAGATATAAAGACAGAACTCAAACAAAGCCGCAAAAACGGTTCTGCAAATTTCAGCAAAATTGTACTTGATATAGGCAGAAGCAGTCACGTTGCACCTAACCACATTGTAGCGTCAATTACCGAAAGAAGTCTTTTGCACGGCTCGGACATAGGAAAGATTGAAATTTATGACGATTGTTCGGTTGTCGCCGTACCGTCAGAAACTGTACAGGAAGTCATTGATATGATGTATGGTGCAAAGGTTTGCGGCAAACCTGTAAAAACCACTATGCTTGAAAATGACAGCCGCCGTTCAAAGTCAAAGTACAATCAGCACAAGCCGTATGAAAACAAAAAAGAAAACAGCGGAAAGTCATACCGTAAAAAGAATGACAAAAAATCCTATGACAGAAAAAATCATCATAAATCCTTAAAACGTCAGGGCTGACTGAAATAACGATATTTTCGGGGGAAAACCTATGAAAAAATTTATTTGTATTATTGCGTCAATGATATTATGCACAGCCGCCATATCAGGCTGCGGCAACTCACAGACAAAAACAAACGAATCGTCTGTAACAACAAGCAAAAACAGCGAAACAAGTACCGTACAAAGTTCTGTACAATCCGAAACAAACGAAAGCAGTACAGATATTTCCGTACAGAGTTCAGAAGCAGACGAACAAAGTTCGGAAGAAATACCGGAAGAAATATCACTTCCTGACGGTGTAATCCAGACACCAACAGGCAATCTGCAATACAAAAACAGTGTGCTTTCACTGTCGGTAACATTTCCGTCAGAGTTCTGTATGACAGACACGGCATATACTCCACCTTATGGAATATACCTGAAAAACACTGATGGTACAGCGACTTTACAGCTTGAATCCGTTGAAGACAAAAATGTCACTGTTGAAGATTTCGCTGAATCTTTAAAAAATGAGGCCTCTGACGGTGAAGTATATATTACTGACGCAAAAGATATTGTCTGCAAGAGAACAATAATCGACAGAAGTAACAATGAAGTTATGATATTTATGAAGGTTCGTGTTAAAAACGGCGGCTATAATGAGGCGGTGCTTTACTGCAAACCTGACGAAAGAGAAAAATACGAAAAACTGTTCAGCAAAATAAATTTTTCATAATGAAAACGGCTGTAAGCAAAAACATAATGCTTACAGCCGTTCTTGTTTTTATTGTCAGTTCAGGGATTTGAGAAAATCCGTAAAATACTTTGGTAATGGTGAAGATAAGGTTATTGTCTGTTTTGTTCGTGGGTGTTCAAAGCTGATATAATATGCGTGAAGACACTGTCCGTTTAAAGACGTTATGACTTTTTTCGGGCCGTAAACAGCGTCACCGGCAACAGCGTGTCCTATATATGCCATATGAACCCTTATCTGATGAGTTCTGCCCGTTTCAAGTTTTAATTCAATATGAGTAAAACCGTTATAGCGTCTGAGAACCTTATAATGCGTAACGGCATTGCGTGAATTTTTTTCTGTTACCGCCATTTTTTTACGGTCGGTCGGGTGTCGTCCTATCGGTGCATTTATTGTACCCTCATCATCTTTAAGATTTCCGTAAACAACAGCCTGATATTTTCTTGTAAAGCTGTGTACTTTTATCTGTTCGGCAAGAAGTCTGTGAGAAAAATCGTTCTTTGCAACAATAAGCAGTCCGCTTGTGTCTTTGTCGATACGGTGTACAATTCCCGGTCTTAAAACTCCGTTAATTCCCGATAAACTGTCGCCGCAATGATACAAAAGTGCATTTACAAGAGTTCCGCTGTAATTGCTCGTAGCCGGGTGAACAACCATTCCTTTTGGCTTATTTACAACAAGAAGGTCGCTGTCCTCATACACAATATCAAGTGGTATATTTTCGGGCAAAGCCTCAGGCAGAACAGGTTCGGGAACAATAACAGTAATTTCATCGCCTGTTTTGAGTTTAAGGTTCTTTGCGGGGACTTTTCCGTTTACAGTGACGTTATTTTCTTCAATAAGTTTCTGAACGGCAGAACGTGTCAGCGTTGTATCAAGCTGTGCAATAACCTTGTCGATACGCTCGCCGTTATTTTCCTCACTGACGGTGAAAACTCTGTTATCCATTATTGTCACCGTTATTTTTATCAGTATTAACGCTGTCGGATTTCAGTGTTTTTTCCGACTTTTTGTCTGATGTAATAAAAATACTGATTATGAATAACACAGCACCTATTGTTATGCAGTAGTCAGCGAAATTACATACAGGAGGAAAGAACGAAAGTGAAAGATAATCCACAACAAAACCTCTGAAAATTCTGTCTATAAGGTTTCCTATGCCGCCGCCGATAATAAGAATTGCCGCTGTTGTAAACAGCTTGCCTTTGATTTTTCCGCTGATAAGAATATACACAAACACGGCAATCATAAGCAGTGTAATAACTGCAAAAATCCACACCTGATTCTGAAATATTCCAAAAGCTGCCCCCCTGTTTTCAACATATACAAGCGACAATAAATTATCAATCACTGTAACACTTCCGACAGGCACAAGAAATTCCAGAACAAAATATTTTATAACCTGGTCTATAATCACAATTACCGCCGACAAAATCATTACTAATGCCATCAAAACACAACCTTTTTAATAGTTAGGAGAGTGGAGTGTGGAGAGTGGAGTTGTAAATAATGCAGAATTGAGAATGCAGAGTGCAGAGTGCAGAATTAAAGAACAGATAATCATTTTTCATTCAGTATTTATGCAGTTTCAATCTTAACTCCACACTCCACTCTCCACACTCCACACTGAAAAAGCGGTGCATTTCACTGAGGAATACACCGCTTTGTATTATTGAAAATTAACCGAGAACTGCGGCACATCTTGCACAAAGTGTCTTGTGCTTTTCGTTCTTTCCTACTGTATCGCTGTACATCCAGCAACGCTCGCACTTTTCGCCGTCAGCATGGAGAACGTCAACTTCAAGCTGTTCTGCACCATTGTTTTCGATTTCAACGGCTGAAACGATAAATGATGTTGCAAGTTCTTTTTCGACTGATTTAAGGAAGTCGTGCTGCTCACCGCCGCATTTAAGAACAACCTTTGCTTCAAGTGAAGTACGGATATTTTTGTTCTTGACTTCAACTTCAAGTGCTTTCTTGACAATATCCCTTGTTTCGTGGATTCTGTCCCACATTGCGATAAAGCTGTCGTCAACTTCAACACCTGTAAGTTCAGGCATATCGTTAAAGAGAACGTTTTCAGCGTTTTCTTTTGAGCTGTGCGGCATAAAGTTCCATATTTCGTCGGAAGTATATGCAAGAATCGGGGAAACCATTCTTGTCATTGCGTCAAGGATAATATAGATTGTTGTCTGTGCGGCACGTCTGAGTTCGCCGTCAGCCTTTTCGGTATAAAGTCTGTCTTTGAGAACATCAAAGTAGAAGTTACTCATATCAACAACGCAGAAGTTATGAATTGCGTGGAATACCTGATGAAATTCGTAGTTATCATAGCCTTCACGGACTTTTTTGTTGAGGGTATCAAGTTTTGACAATGCCCACTTATCAATCGGCAGAAGTTTGTCAAATGATACGCTGTCTGTATCGGGGTCAAAGTCGCTGATATTGCCGAGAATAAATCTTGCTGTATTTCTGATTTTTCTGTAAGCCTCAGAAATTTGTTTGAGAATATCCTTTGAAATTCTTACGTCAGCGTGATAGTCTGATGATGCAACCCACAGTCTGAGAATATCGGCACCGTACTGGTTGATGATTTCGGAAGGACTCATACCGTTGCCGGCAGATTTTGACATCTTTTTGCCTTCCATATCTATTGTCCAGCCGTGTGTGAGAACAGCCCTATAAGGTGCTTGTCCCTTTGTTGCAACGGCTGTAAGGAGTGATGACTGGAACCAGCCTCTGTACTGGTCTGCACCTTCAAGATAAAGGTCAGCCGGCCATTTGAGATATGGTCTTTCGGCACAAACGGCTGCGTGTGTAACACCCGAATCAAACCATACGTCCATAATGTCTTTTTCTTTTTCAAATTCTTTTCCGCCGCACTTTGAGCATACAATGTCTGACGGAATAATCTCGCTTGCGTCCTTAACGTACCAAGCATCAGAACCCTCTTTTCTGAACAGGTCGGCAACGGCTGCCATTGCCTTTTTGTCAATTACAGGCTCGCCACATTCTTTACAGAAGAAAATCGGAATAGGTACGCCCCATTTTCTCTGACGTGAAATACACCAGTCTTTACGGTCACGAACCATTGATGTAATTCTGTCCTCGCCCCAAGCCGGAATCCATTTAACTTTCTTGATTTCATCAACAGCCTGATCCTTGAATGCGTCAACCGAACAGAACCACTGTTTTGTTGCTCTGAAAAGAACAGGTTTTTTACATCTCCAACAGTGCGGATACTGGTGGACAATCTTTTTAACAGCGAACAATGCACCGATTTTTTCAAGATGTTCAGCAATAGGCTTGTTAGCCTCGTCTGTAAGAAGTCCCGCAAACTGACCTGCCTCCTCAGTAAGTCTGCCGTGAGCGTCAACAGGAACAACTATCGGAAGTTCAGAGTAATTTCTGCATACTTCATAGTCGTCAAGTCCGTGACCCGGTGCTGTATGAACGCAACCTGTACCGCTTTCAAGTGTTACGTGATTTCCGACAATAACAAGAGATGTTCTGTCGATAAACGGGTGTGCGGTCTTCATATATTCAAGTTCAGAACCTTTGATTGTTCCGATAACTTCATAGTTTTCTTTTCCGGCTGCCTCCATTGCAGAAACATACAAATCCTCAGCCATAACATAATATTCGCCGTCGCATTTGATAAGGCTATAATTGAATCGAGGGCCAACACAAATTGCAACGTTTGCCGGTAATGTCCAGGTTGTTGTTGTCCATATTACGAAATATGTGTTTTTGAGGTCTGCTCCCATAGCTGAGAGTTTGCCCATATCGTCAGTTACTCTGAATTTTACATAAACTGAATGACAAGGGTCTTCGGCATATTCAATCTCAGCCTCAGCAAGTGCCGTTTCACAGTCAGGACACCAGTAAACAGGCTTTAAACCTCTGTAAATATATCCCTTGCAAGCCATTTCTGAGAAAATTTCAATCTGCTTTGCCTCAAATTCAGGTTTAAGAGTAATATAAGGATTATCCCACTCGCCGATATTGCCAAGACGCTTGAACTGTTCTCTCTGGTCGTCGATATAGCTGAGTGCAAAATCACGGCAGATTTTTCTGAGTTCAACATCTGAAATTGTTGACGAATTACCGACACCGGCTTTTTTTCTTGCTTTAAGCTCGGTAGGAAGTCCGTGAGTATCCCAGCCCGGAACATACGGTGACTTAAAGCCCGTCATATTTTTGTATCTGACAATTATATCTTTAAGGATTTTGTTGAGTGCGTGACCGATATGAATATTACCGTTTGCATAGGGCGGACCGTCGTGAAGTACGAAAAGCGGCTTGCCCTCGTTAAGCTCCATAAGACGTTCATATACTTTATTGTCCTGCCAGCGTTTGAGCGTTTCAGGCTCTGACTTTGGCAGACCTGCTCTCATTGGAAAATCCGTTGACGGCAGATTAAGGGTTTTATTATAATCCTGCGGCATTGGTTTTTTCTCTCCTCTTTAAAAATTACTTTTTATACAGTTATATCCGACACTGAATTTGTGTCGGATAAGAGTATGTATTATTTGCTTTTTTCGGCATTGTCATCAATGTCATCAAGTTTCAGCACACCGAATTTTATCGGTTCACGCTTGTTTTCAGACGGCATATCCTCAGCCTCATCATCAGTTGTCTTTGCGTCCGTATGTGACTTAAAATCGTGTTCCGCCTTTGATGAACTGAAAATCTCTGTGTCTTTTTCTTCTGTCAAAGGCTGTTCTGACTGTGTTTCCGTTTTTTCTTCGGTTACATCGGATTGTTTTTCAGATTCTGTTTTTTTTTCATCAGTTGTTTTTTTTACTGTATCATCAGAATTTTCTGCATTATTTTCTACATTCTTGACTGGTACAGCGGGAGCTGATGTCGGATAACACTCATCAAGTTTCTGCTGGTATCTTTTAAACTCCTCAGCCTTTGGAAGTGAGTCGATAATTTTAAGATGATTTTTATATGATGCAATAAGTGCGTCCCTGAATTTTGTAACTTCGTCCTGAATCTGAATAATCAGATGTTTCTGATTTTCGATAGTTTTATTGTTTTCGTCAATCTTTCTGGCTGACTGCATCATTGCATTGTTGATTACGGTGTCTGCCTTCTGGTTTGACTCGGATAAAGTTTTTTCAGCCTTTTCGCTGGCTTCTTTCAGAATATTGTCAGCCTTTGTCTTTGCGTCAGTAAGCATAACCTCAGATTTATGGGTTGCCTCTCTTACAAGTGACTTTGCTGTCATTTCGGCTGTAATTATAGCGTCCTGAACGCTTTCTTCCTTTTCCTTGTACTTCTGAATTTTTTCATTCAGTTGTTCAATTCTGCTTTCAAGTTCTTTGTTGGCAATTTCAAGGTCTTTGACTTTGAGAATAACTCCGTCAACAAAAGTATCAACATCGTCGGTTTTATATCCGCCAAGACCGGCTTTGCGAAAGCTGATATTTTCTATTTCTTCCAATGTAAGCATATATAATTTTCCCTTCTCCTATGCACTTTACAAATTTCGGATAATTTATGTAAACACAAAATCATTCAGAATCAGAAATAAATGTTGTCGCTTTCGACCTCGTCCATTACATCTTCGCCAGAAAGCTTGACATTACTCGGCATAGCTATATATGTATCTTCCGCAACTCTGCTGATTTTGCCGTCCTTTGCAAAAGCAACACCGCCAAGAAAATCAATAATGCGTTTTGAAACGTCCTTGTTTGTCTGTTCAACATTAAGGATTACAGTATTTCCGTTCATAAGCTCGTGAGCCATATTTCTTATGCTGTCGTCAAAAGCCTCAGGCTTGAAAAGAACAAATTGAACCTTGGTTGTATCGTGAAAATTTATAACGTTATTCTGGCTGTTATTTGATTCTTCCGGTGCAGAGTCCTGTTCTTCCTGCTGAACAGGTTCTTCTTCCTGTTGTCTGTTGTCGTAATAATCCTCGTATTCGCCCTCATCTTCCGGCTGTTTAAGAATACTTTTAAACTTTCCCATAATTCCTGACATAATAAAAATCTCCCTTTCAAACTTATCTGTATATTCTGGCACCAAAAAGTCTTGAACCGACCCTTATCATATTGGCACCGGAACTGATAGCTTCCTGATAATCATCGGACATACCCATAGAAAGATAATCCATACATACATTATCTAATTTTTTGTCCGAAATGTCAATAAATAATTTGTACATATTATCAAAAAATTTACAAACATCGGGCTTATTGGCACATATTGGCGGAATACACATAAGTCCTCTTATCTTTATATTGTCCATTTTTGAGGCTTTTTCGAGTAATTCGTCGATATTTTCGACAAGAACACCCGATTTGTTTTCTTCTCTGCCGATATTGACTTCAAGAAGAATATCGGTTGTGACATTGATTTTTGCCGACTGTTTTGAAATTTCCTGTGCAAGTTTAACGCTGTCAACGGACTGAATCATAGAAACCTTGCCTACAATCTGTTTTACCTTGTTTGTCTGCAAGTGTCCTATCATCTGCAAGTCACAGTGTTCAAGGTCATATTCGTCATATTTTGACAAAAGCTCCTGAACCTTGTTTTCACCTATTTTTTTGAGTCCGAGCGAAATTGCGTAATTGATAATATCGGGTTCAACTGTTTTAGTTGCCGCAAGAAAAGTAATATCATCAGCTTTTCTGCCTGTTTTTTCAGCCGCCCTTGCGATATTTTCGGTAATTTCAAAATAGCTTGCCTTTACGTCGTCAAGTTTTTTAAGATATTCTGCCGACAAGTTTTCCGTCATAAAGATCTGCTCCTTCCACAACAACATCATCATATACTTTGAGAACTCTTACATCATCAGAAAAAACTTCATCTTCTTCGGGTGATTCCTTGCATATTACATAATCCTCGCCCGAATATATCGGTACAATCTGCTTGAAATTAAGCGTTCCGCCCGTTTCAACATAAACGCCTTTTACGGTTTCGGTAACTGTTGTTTCCTTGCCGTTTTCATCTTCAACTGTCTTTGTCAGTTCAGATTCGTGTACAGCTTTTTTGGGAATGTATATTCCTGTATAGGTTGCAAGATTAAGCGAAATATTTTCATTTCTCAGCTTTGTCATTTCCTCGTTCATATAATCACCACGAAGTATTACAACAGCGTCAGATGTCTTTGTTTCCTGATTGATTGATACAAGTGTTACGTTGATTTTACCGTTTGAGGCAAGCGGTAAATCTATTGTAAGACCGTCAGCATTTTTAATATCAAATGCCTGTTCTGCCGTAACGGGACAAGCTATATACCAATAAACGCTCTCAATGGTTTTTCCGATTACATCTTCGGGCAACTCTGACGGTTTGATTTTTTCCGAATCAAGATTTTCGGGGAAGATATTTTCTATATCCTTGCTTGAATATATGCTCTCATATCCGTCAGCCGTACTTACAAAATATCCTGATGAAGATGACTTTATTGTTTTGCTTTTCTTTGAACCTGATGAAGATTTTTCAAGTTCTTTGACCTTACTTTTCAGTTCGTTTATCTTGTCTGAAAAGCCGTCAAGTTTTCCCGTAACAAGCTGACGTTCATTAAGATTATAGAGAACATCGCTGAAATTGTCATCTGCAAGTAAATAATCGCCGTTTGACACGTTCATATTTGCCTGTACAAGCAGTGACGAAATATTTTTATCTATTTCATCAGGAGTAAGAGTTATTGTATCGGCTGTTTTTTCAAGCTGTTCAAGTGCTGTTATCTGTGCGTTGAGTTTTTCGGTTTCCTGTTTTGCATTAGCGTCGTCAGATGTAGGAAAGACATTTGCAATAGTCTGATTTTTTGATACCTTTTCTCCGTCCTGTGCTATATAGGAAACGACTCCGCCGCCGTCATATTTTATCAGCTTTTCATCTCTTATAAAATATCCTGATGTACTTATTGAATCCGAAACAGTACGGATTTTTGCCGTTTCGGTTTTTATCTGTGTAAAACTTGCACTGCATATAACATAAATTACATAAGCAATAACCAAAAGGGTTATAAGCGTCATTATAATTTTTCGTACAAGTGCTACTGATGATTTCTTTTCCATTTTTCACACTCCGCTTGTATATCGGCGGATAATGCTATCTTGTGAGCATTTACCGCACGAATTATAAGAATTACGAATTTAATTGTATCACTCAACAATCGCCTTGTAAACCATAAAATTAACAAATTCAGACTTTATTTTCTATAATTTCGCTGGCTTTTGCAAGAATATCATTGCATTTATCCGCCTCAATCCAGTTTATATATTCATCACGTCTGAACCACGTAAGCTGACGCTTTGCATAATGTCTTGTTTCCTGTTTCAGCTTTTCGACGGCGGTTTCAAGCGTAACTTCACCGTCAAGGTATGGTTTAAGCTCCTTATAACCTATTGCGGCAGAGGCTGTATTGCTGTTGTAACGGCTGTAAAAATCCTCTGTTTCTTTCAGAAGTCCGTTTTTCATCATTATATCGACACGACGATTTATTCTGTCGTACAGCTTTTGTCTGTCAGCATAAGTAATGCCTATTGCAGTAAGATTATATGGCGACGGTTCGTTTTTTGAATTTTTTATGTGCTGTGACATTGTAATTCCTGTGGTTTTATAAATTTCAATGGCACGGATAATTCTTTTGCTGTTGTTCGGGTGCAGTGTTTTTGCGGTTTCTTCATCAAACTGTGCAAGTTCTTTCAGCAGTACTTCTCCGCCCTCATTCTTGTAACGCTCGTTGAGTTCTTCACGCAATTTTTTGTCCGTTTTTTCTTCGGAAAATTTTACATTTTCGACAAGTGAACGTACATAAAGTCCTGTACCTCCGCAAAGTATCGGGAGTTTTCCTCTTTTGGTTATATCGTCTATTGCACTTTTTGCAAGAGTGACATATTCCGAAACCGAAAAATTCTCGGTCGGCGAAAGAAAATCAATAAGATGATGTGGTATTCCTTGCATTTCTTCCTTTGTCGGTTTTGCCGTTGCAATATTCATTCCCTTGTAAATCTGCATTGAGTCAGCCGACACAATTTCACCGTTATATTTTTTTGCAAGCTCTATTGAAAGTGATGTTTTTCCCGATGCCGTAGGTCCTACTACGGCGATAAGTCTTGTTCTGTTATCCATTTGTCCCCTCTGAATTTATAAGAATTTTCAGTGCGTCAACCGCCGTTTTAATTGCCATTTCCGTATCGAAATTGCTGTTGTCGTTTATGCCCTGTTTCTTGCGTTCCTGATTCCACAAAGCGTGAAGTACGCAACCCATTTTTATTTTTCTGACCTGTGCAACGGTAAAAAGTGCCGCTGTTTCCATTTCTGAGGCAAGCACACCGCATTGTTTCCACGCATTCCATTTATTTTCAAGTTCATATCCGACAGGCATTGATGACGGATTGTGCTGACCGTAAAAGGAATCTTTACTCTGAACAACACCTGTATGAAACGGATAGCCGTTTTGTTTTGCCGCCGTTACAAGTGCCGTCAGCACATCAAAATCCGCAACCGCCGGAAGTTCAATCGGAGCATATTCCTTTGATGTTCCCTCCATACGAACAGCACCTGTCGGAATTATCAAATCACCCGGAACAACCTCCGTCTGCATACCGCCGCAAGTGCCAATTCTTATTGCCGCTTTCAGTCCTGCCATAGCAAGTTCTTCAAGTGCTATTGCCGCCGACGCTCCTCCGATACCTGTTGACATAATTATTATACGCTTTCCGCATATTGTGCCGCTGTATGATTTAAACTCCCTGTTTTGTGCAAGCGGTTTTGCGTTATCAATAAACTGTGCAATTTTTTCAACTCTGCCGGGGTCGCCGGGTAAAATCGCATATTCTGCTCCCTGTTCTCTTGTTATTGCTATATGGAAAAGTTTTTCTTCATTCACTCAAAACACCTCTGTTAAATTTTTATCTGCTTACATAAAATCAGCGGTTCACACCACTAATTATGAATTATACATTATGAATTATGAATTATTATAGCACTTTTATTCTTTGCGGAAAAGCGTTATTTTTGCATTAAGCAAAGAAAAACGGCTTACAGTAAAATTTCACTGCAAGCCGTTGTATTAAGCTCTTTTTGCAATTCTTTGTACGGCAAATTTTCCGCTTATTGCCGCTATCGGCAAGCCGCCCGGAAGTTGTTGCCACTGTGAACCGATAACAACATTGTCAAGTCCGTCAATGATTCCGGTTAATGCCTGTCGTCCCATTGCCTCAGGTGTATAAAGGAAGTTCATATATGCTCCCTTATAAGCACCTGTAAATTTATAGTAAGTATATGGTGTAATTACATCAAGAATTTTTATTTTTCCGTCAAGTTGCGGATAATTTTCAATTACTCTCTGCATAATCTCCTGTGCTTTTGAATTTTTCATTTCGTCATATTTTTGTTTATCGGTGTTGTACAGGTTTTCCCAGTAAGTAAAGTCGTCTTCATTCTGTACAAAGTGCGACTGTAAAACTGTTTTTCCCTCAGGTGCAAATGACGGTTCATAGCTGTAATTTTTTGCACTCATACGCTTGTATGATGATTTTGCAATTTTGATTTCATTGCAGTCAAAAATATCACAGTTGCCTATAAAATCGCATACATCATCAACACCGAATGCAACCTGAAAAGCACTCTGAACAGGAAATTTTTTATAATTCTCAGCAAGCTGAGGCGGCATATATTTCTTGTCAAGGAGTTTGCCGAAAGTTACGCTTGTGTCACAGGCAGGAATGATATAATCAGCGGATATTGTTTCGCCGTTTTCAAGTGTAATTCCGCTTGCATACGAACCTGAAACATTTATGCGTTCAACACGGCTTTTTGTATGGATTTTTCCGCCGAGAGATTTGTATTTGTCAGCCATACGCTGTACCATTTTCAGCGAACCACCTCTTGGAATGTCGCCGTTTTCACTTGAAAAAGTAGCATAAGACACAATAAGCGAAAACGCTGTATAATCTTCATTCATATAATCCAGAAAGAACGTTCTGAGAATTGGACTTTTAAACAATTCGCAAAATTGTTTCATAGTAATGCCGCCGTATTTTTTCATATATTTCAATACGCCCATCATAGACATACCGAGTTTCATAAGCTGAAATTTCGGCATCATATCCATAGGCATATCGGCAGGCAACTGTATGCACTCAGCGATTTGTACAGCGTCAATAAAGCAGTTTATTTCGTCTTTGTCCTCAGAAGATATTTCAAGAAGTTCTTTGCGTGTTTTTTCCGTATCCCTGTACAAAGACAGCGTCTTTCCGTCAATATGGCTTGTGTAGAATACGTCGGGCTTTATAATCTCAATATCCTTGCCCAATGCACCGACATCTTCCCACAGCTTATACATTGAAGTACCTTTTTTCGTACCTGTCATCCAGTGAATACAGTTATCAATATGAAATCCGTCCCTGTTCCAGCCTGTACACTCACCGCCGACAATGCTGTGACTTTCAAATATTTCACTTTCAAAGCCGTATTTCTGTGCGAAAATTCCGGCTGTAAGTCCGGCAATTCCTCCGCCGACAATAACAATTTTCTTCATAACAACATCTCCAATTCAATTTCAGCGTGACATACTCCCCCACTTATAGAAGTGGGGGCTTCTCGCTCAAGTATAGTAACCTATACAGTATCAACGAGCTAACCCCGTGTGTCCCACGGTTTTGATATTATTTTTGTTATGCGTTTACAATTCGCATACCTTCATTTTTTATGTTTATTGCGGCATTTATATCCCTGTTGTGATGTATTTTACAGTTTGGACAAGTCCATTCTCTGATTGACAAATCTTTGATTTCGGGATTTTGATAACCGCATACGCTGCAAAGCTGAGAACTCGCAAAAAACTTATCAACCTGAACAAGTTTTTTGCCGACTTCTTCAAGTTTGTATTTCAGGAATGTTGTGAACATTCCCCAGCCGTTATCAGAAACAGATTTACCAAAATGCAGTGCTTTTGACATTGCTCTCATATCAAGATTTTCTATGCACACACAATCATAGGCATTGGTTATCTGTCTTGACTGTTTGTGCAGAAAATCCCTACGCTGATTTGCAATCTTCTCGTGTAGCTTGGCAACTTTAATCCTTTGCTTGTTACGATTATTTGAGCCTTTTTGCATTTTCGATAATTTACGCTGTTCCTTTTTGAGTTTCTTTTCGGCAAGTCTGTAATATCTCGGATATTCAGGACAATTTCCGTTGCTGTCAACATACAATTCGTGCATAGAAAAATCCAAGCCGATATAATTTTCAATTTCTTTTTCAGTGATTTGTTCTTCAAATTCAAAAAGAATACTTGCATAGTATTTTCCGCTTGCTGTCTGACTTACTGTAACTGATTTCAGCTTATACTTATCGGGAATATTTCTGTGCTGTTTTATTTTTACAAAGCCTATTTTCGGTAATTGCAACAAACCGTTTGATAGCTCAATATTTCCGTTGACACATTTTGTTGTATAGCTTTTTATGCTGTTTCTCTTGGATTTGAATTTCGGAAAACCGACTTTCTTATCCCTGAAAAAATTACTGTATGCTTTTTCAAGATTTTTCTGTGCATTACAGAGAGCAAGACTGTCAACATCTTTCAGCCACTCAAATTCAGTTTTATACTGTGCAGGTGTATTATTCAGCTTTTGTTTTGTTTTTTCGTAATGCTTGATTTTATCTTCAAGCATTTTGTTGTAAATAAATCTGACACAGCCGAATGTTTTTGCAAACAAAACTTTTTGTT
>JAQXZA010000007.1 GCA_029226955.1 Clostridia bacterium
TTCTGATTTCCATTTCCTTGTCATTGTGTTCAATGAGTTCTTTTGCTACCGTAAGTGCTATTGCACCCATTGTCATTTGTCTAACTTTAATTTTCTTTTCTGTGTAACCGAATTTTTTAAACATAACCAATCAGCCTTTCATTTTTTGTTGCAATCTCTTGATTACATATATTATTATAATATACTTGTACAAGTATTACAAGAGTCAATATGCACAAACTTGTACAAGTATTTTTGTATATATTTTATACTTGTACAACCTGATTTATATATGCTATAATACTTGCGAGGTGATAATTATGGGAAAATCGTCAACAACAGCCAAAAACAAATATAATACTAAATCTTATGACCAAGTGAAATTATTGGTAAAAAAAGGACAGCGAGATATTATAAAAGCGGTTGCTGAAAAGCAAGGAAAGAGTGTAAACGCATATATATATAATCTAATCGAAAATGATTTCAAAAGGCTTGGAGAATCTTTGGAAGTAGTCAAAACAGATAGTGAAGATTGATTTTTTCTTTTTCGTACAGATAAAAAACTCGGACAAGTTGTCCGAGTTTAAAGGTTTTTAATGATTTTTGAAAGGAAGATTATTATGCCAAATTATTTAGTCACAGCTCAGGCTGAGGTCTTGTATGAAAAAGCATACGGTATATTAGCGAAATATGCTAAATATACCTATGCCGAAAACAGTAATGCTCCCGACTGTATAAGGAAAATAGAAGATGAATTATCAGCTTATGCTCAAAATATAGTCTTATGCAAAGACCAAACTGAAATAGATGATGTAAAGAAAAATTTAGCTGTTTATGAAAATATAATTGATAATGCGGTATCTATGTATCCGAATGGTAATTGATTATGGATATGAACTATACTGAAAAAGAGTTTTTACACTCATACTATCAAATATTTAATGACGCTATAAAAAACATTAAACCGGTAAATTGTCCCACAGCTTATATTTTAGGAGGACAACCCGGTGCAGGGAAAACCAGTATCCAGTTTAATATTAAAAATAATGATAAGAATGTTTATGTAATCAATGCAGATGCATACAGGAAATATCACCCGCTTTTTTCGGAAATTCAATGTAAATACGGTGACGATTCGCCAAAATACACACAGCCCTTTGTTAATGCCGTTACCGAAAAGCTTATTCAAGAACTCAGCAATGAAAAATATAATCTTATTGTTGAGGGTACTTTGAGAACAGCAGCCGTTCCTATGAAAACTGCAAAGGAGCTTAAAGAAAAAGGATACAGTGTTGAATTATGCGTTATGGCAGTCAAGCCGGAAATATCTTTTGAAAGTACCGTTTTAAGATATGAAAATGCGTTGTCAATGGGTGAAATTCCGAGAGCAACAAGCAAAGAACATCACGACTTGGTTGTCGGAAATATTACAGATAATTTAGATGTCATATATGACAGTAATATTTTTGACTGTATTAAAATATTTACACGGGATAAAGGCTGCATTTATTCTTCGGATATGTCAGATAAAAAGCCGTCTGAAATAGAAAAAAATATTCTTTTTGGAAAGTGGTCTGATTATGAAAAAGAAAATTTGCTTGAAATAATACAAAGCATAAGAGCATTGAAGCAAAAACGCAACGCAGAAGATTTATCTGGATATATGCAACATTCGGATAAATTGCTTCGTGCGACAGGTAATAATATCATATCTGATGTCGTTAAAAAATCAAATTTATCTTTAAAGCAGGTAGCTGCATTAGTTGAATCAGGTATTCCGTTTAAATGTAAAAAGACAGGAGAAAACAGTTTTATCATAGTTTTTGAAAGAGCGAACATAGAAAAGATAAATAAGACGCTGAGTGCGGTATCTGAGCAGGAGCAACCGCCACATCAGCCGAAAATAAAAAGATAACAACAGGGTATAACCGTACCGATGGCGGCTATGCCCTGTTGTTTTATGCGTACAACTTGGACAACTTGTCCGAGTTTATTTATTCAATTTTCAATTAACAACTTTCAATTAACATTTTTTTACAAATATCTTGACATATCTGTTGATAAGTGGTAATATTATCACAGTAGTAAAAAATAAAAAACGCCCACAGCCCGTCAGTTGATTGCAGTCAACTAACAGGCATTCGCCGTACAAGGTATATACACTACCTGACAGCTTAGTGAACGCCATTACTGGGTAAATTATAACCCATTGATGATACATTTGTCAAGTCTTATACCTTATGTTTAGCGACTGATGAGGTATGAGGCTTGATTTTTTACTTTGTACTGCTTTGCACATTGAAAATTTTAAAAAACCGTCAAACACTTTCCGATAATAGCTGCTTGATGAAAACAGGTAGTAGCGGAGGACAACGCAAAGACTACGCTATAATACAATAAGTGTACGAGCGACAAATTGTTAAACTCTGCGATGACAATATTATCGGCATAATGATACTTCCGTATAGCCACAGACACAAGCAATGGGTACGGCTACGAGAGAACCTCGCAGAAGCTAACTTTGTTTTGGGCAACAAAGAGCTTATGTTTTAGCATACCACTAAAAATTTGACAGGTTTGAAAAGGTAATCCTCTCACTCAGGATTACCTTCTGATAAATGTATAAACGAATTTATATGTTTATCAGAGGATAATCCTCATAATACAACTACAAGGCAAAAAGCCTGAACTTTTTGCCTGATAGTTTTCAACTTGGTGCGAGTGACGGGACTTGAACCCGTACGTCGTGCAACACACGCCCCTCAAACGTGCCTGTCTGCCAATTCCAGCACACTCGCATTTATTTATTTTTTCGAGAACATTTGATATTATAAATGATATTTTGCCTTTTGTCAAGGGATTTTTTAAAATTTTTTATTTTTTATGATTTGTTTTTTTGTTTTCGGGCGGTTCTTTTGATACAGAATACTCCGAATGCAAATATATATTATAAATATTATCAAGA
>JAQXZA010000008.1 GCA_029226955.1 Clostridia bacterium
ATATGATTCCGGCTTTGAACAGATGAAATTCTGATATATTTTCGGGATATACTTCCCATACAGCATTTCAATTATAAAAGGTATTATTAGGTTAATTACTTAATGATACCTTTTTTAGTTAGTAATGAGGAGTTAGGAATTAGGAATTGTTGCGACCGTAACTGTTTTCATTGAGTATAGTTATTGATAAAGGCGACTTTTTATAGAAACCAATCAGTCGCAATAATAATTCCTCATTCCTCATTCCTAATTCCTAATTTTTATAAGGGGTGAAATAATGGAATTCGGGGCAGATACATGGTGGATCGTCGGAACGGTGGCGACAGTCGCAATAGGAATAATATCGTATTTTCTGAAACGCACTATGTCGAAACAGGACGAACACGACAAGGACATACATCAGATTAAACTTACTTATGTGACAAAAGACGAACTCAAAGAATTAAAGGACGAAACGAACAGCGATTTGAAAAAATTACAGGCTGATGTTGAAGAAATCAAGGATAAAAGTCTTACAAAAGCTGATTTTTACAGGTTGCAGTCAAATACAGACAGCAAGATTGATAAAATATATGATTTGCTGATAAAGCTGAACGGAGGTGGTAAAAATGAATGATAAGGATATACTCGGCAAGATGAAAGCCGGAAAATTCGTTAAAAATAACGGACTTGTACTGCGTACTATCAATATTATGAGATACAAGTTTGAAAAGCTCGAAGAAGTTCAATATGCTCTTGATGATATGCCCGAAAATGAATATATGGACAGTCTGAACTATCTGTGCGAATCGGAATACATACAGTTAAGACACATTAAAAGCAAGAAAAGTGCGGAACTTTCAGATGTAGATATTTCAGAACTGGAAGCGAAATTAACGGACAAAGGTATTAAACTGCTTGCCGGGAAAATCTTTGATGATATGGTCGAGGTGTAAGCTATGGCAAGGAAAAGAAGAATTGTAGGCTCAATAGATAAATTAAAGCCTGAACTCAAAGATACAGTTGACCAAATGTTGATTTCGGGCGAAAGTTACCGTGAAATTGTAAAGTATTTATCTGAGAACGGCGAACAGCTCTCTCAGGCGAGTGTATGCAGATATGCTAAAAGGTTTCTTGCGAATGCTGAACAACTGAGAATTGCACAGGAAAATTTCAGAATGATTCTGACTGAAACTGAGCGTTATCCTGACCTTGACCCGGCAGAGGCTATTTTGAGATTAGCAAGCCAGAAAGTATATGACGCTGTTGCCGCACTTGATGATGAGCAGTGGCAGAGTGTTAAAGCAAACGACCTTATCTCTCAGGCAACGGCTCTCGCCCGTGCTGTCGCATATAAAAAGGGTGTCGATATGAAAACGAAAAATGATGAGGAAATTGCCCTTGAAGCAAATCAAAGTCTTTTATATGACACGCTTAAAAAAGAAAATCCGAAATTGTATGCGGATTTACAGGCTGAAATTATGCGATTAAAGAAGAAAGCAAAGGACGGAAATTAGTTAGGAGTTAGGAATTAGGAGTTAGGAGTTATTATATTTACAATTTCTTACTCCTGACTGAAAAGGGGTAATTTGTTTTGAGTAATGAGTTTGAACATACATTTAGAGCGAAAATTGACAGCAGTGGCACACTGCCTCGCCGCTGGTATGTGCTGCAAGTGTCAACAGGAGATGAATTATCTGTTATGACTGAACTGCACCGTCGTGGAGTGTCTGCAATCGTACCGTTGGAAAATCGTACAATACGAACCAAAGGTAAATGGACAACAAGAAAATATGTCATTTTCCCCGGTTATGTGTTTATCAATATGAAATACAGCTGGTCGCAGTATTACATAATGTCGGGCATTAAAGGCATTATAAGACTTCTTGGCGGAGGCAACTCCCCTGAACCGCTGTCGGACAATGATGTTGAGTTAATCGTAAAGGACACGGAACTTTTCGCAGAGCCGTCTGTGCTGAAATTCAGTGATGACGGCAGCTATGAAATTGTAAGTGGTATACTGATGAAACTCAAAGACAGCATTAAAAAACTTGACCGACACGCTCGCAGAGCAACGGTAGAAATAATTCTTGCAGGCAAAAAGACGGAAATTAAACTGTCGTTTTTAATTCATAATTCATAATGCATAATTCATAATTATTTTGTTGCGGTCAGCTTATTGTGTTATGGACAGAAATTTGACACGCAATTATGAATTATGAATTATACATTATAAATTGATTACAAACGCTGACGGATAAACAGGGTTGATTCGTCCCCTGTTTTGAAACAGCCGTTATATTTACAAAACACGACAATATGAAAATATTGCCGATGGCGAAGCACAACCTTTTTAGTTAGGAGTGAGGAGTTAGGAATTAGGAGTTAAGATAATAACAACTCCTCACTCCTCACTCCTAACTCCTAACTTTTATAAGGGGTGAGAAGTACGGATAAGATAGATAAACTTGCAGAGATTTTAAAGGCAACGGACACAAAAACAGAATATGACATTGTGGGAGATCTGGAACAGTTACAACGGCTTTACGGAGTAATTAAAGCAAAAGATTACCGCAAAAAATTAGCGGCTCTGATTGAGAAATACAAGACAACCGAAATAACGGAAATACGCTCCGCACTTCTGAAAAAATGCCTTGCCGGAGATGTAAATGCAATACGGTTATACTGCGATTGTTTCAGACAGTCGGAGGCTGTTGCCGCTGATGACGGACTGGTTGAGGCACTTATGACAAAATCAAAGGACGTGTTCAAAGATGAAAATTAAACCGTTTTCGGAAAAACAGTTGAAAGTTATGACGTGGTGGGTGAATCCCGAAATCAGTCAGAAATACAGTGCCGTTATTGCCGACGGAAGTATCAGAAGCGGCAAAACAATGAGCATGTCGCTGAGTTTTGCTATTTGGGCTATGACGAATTTTAACGGCTGTAACTTTGCGATATGTGGCAAAACAGTAGGCTCGTGCAGACGAAATGTAATAAAGCCTCTGCTTGATATGATACGGTCAAGGTATAAAATATCGGACAAACGCTCCGAAAATCTCATTGTTATCGAAAACGGAGAAGTTAAAAATTACTTCTATCTGTTCGGCGGCAAGGACGAAAGCTCTCAGGATTTAATACAGGGTATTACGCTTGCTGGTGTTATGCTTGATGAGGTGGCACTTATGCCCCGTTCTTTCGTGGAACAGGCACTCGGTCGTTGCTCGGTTTCGGGGTCGAGGTACTGGTTCAACTGCAACCCCGATAATCCGTATCACTGGTTCTATGTTGAGTGGATAAAACAGGCAGAAAGCAAGAAAACGTTATATCTGCACTTTGATATGAACGATAATCTGACATTATCGGAAGAAGTCAAGAACAGATATTATGCGTTATACAGCGGAAACTTCTTTGAGCGTTACATACTCGGCAAATGGGTTGCGGCTGACGGTCTGGTATATCCTATGTTTGACAAAGACACCTGTGTTGTA
>JAQXZA010000009.1 GCA_029226955.1 Clostridia bacterium
GATACGGTTACCAGACAGCTTAAAGCCATAATGACACCGAGCAATATGGCAGTAGCTGCTGATGCAAGTTTTTTCATAATAAAATCTCCTTTACTATAAATTTTTTTATTATCAGAGGATTTTGCCGTCCCTCTGTAATACTGTTTTAATATTCCTTTGTAATAACCCATAAAAAATATACAAAAAATATGTAAATCATCGGATTATTTTGGAATATTATTATTTTATATCAATTATAACACCAATTCGCATATTGTCAATATATTTGTATATATTTTTTATTTACATACTATATATTTTGTCGTTTTTTGACATAATTTGTCCGTTGAGTAAAAAATATATACAAAACTAATAAAAGATATATATATAATATAGTTTTATATTGATAAAATATGGTTTTATATATATAAAATAAACAGCCGAAAAGCGTTCATTCGCTTTTTCGGCTGTTTATATAAATTATTTTTTCAGATACTAAATATTAACAATTTCTAAATCGACTTTTAAATGCTCGGGCAGTGTTTCCTGTTTGAAAAACATTGACATATACCAGGGTAAATATGTGATTTTGTTTTCAGAAGATATGTTTCCCTTGCAAAAAACAATACCGTTGTCAATTTTCCACTCAGCCTTTGACAGAACATTATCAAGAGCTTTGTGTTTTTCAAAATCATTACCTGATTTTATTTCAAGCGGAACAATATTCTTTCCCTGTTGTACTACAAAATCAATTTCACCGATATTTTTCTTATTGAAATATCTGAGCTTAAAACCTTTTGATACAAGTTCCTGAGCAAAAACATTTTCAAGAATACTTCCCATATTAACTGACAAGTCACCGGCTAAAATGTCAAACTGGATATTGCCCATTGATGCCGCACAGAGCAAGCCTGTATCACAAAGAAACAGCTTGAAAAGACTGTTTTGTAAATTAAGTTCAATCGGCAGTTTAGGCTCGGTAATATTATAGCAGGGAAGAGCAACACCTGCATCGGCAAGCCAGTAAAAACTGGTTTCATACCTTAACATTCTTGCGGAATTTTTTATTTCAGAAAGTTTAAATCTTCTGTTTTTGTCATTAAGCTGAGCCGGAATCATATTAAAAATATTCTTGATTTTTTCCTGATTGTTTTCGGCATATTTTGAAATATCCTGACGATATAATGCAAGAATATCATTCTGCATTTTAAGTATTTCTCCGATGTCCTGAGTATCAGTGAACTTTTGTACGACAGCAGGCATACCGCCTACTATGACATAATAGCGGAAAAGTTTCAGCATAGACTGATGAACAGCTTCACTGACTGCTGTTTTTTCCTGATAACATTTTCTTAAATATCTGATAGTTTCGCTTTGAACACCGTTAGCTATTGCAAATTCTTCAAAATCAAGAGGGTACATCTGATAGATTTCTTCATAACCGACAGGATAAGATTTTACATCTTTATAATTTACGCCGAGCAGTGAACCTGATTCAATATAATCAAATCTGCCGTCATCTACAAGAAATTTAATCGCAGTCCTTGCAGACGGACATTCCTGAATTTCGTCAAAGAAAATCAAAGTATTTCCCTTTTGCAAAGACTTTCTTGTATAGGCTGTAAGATTGATAACAAGCGTTTCAGCACTTAAATCACCGTTGAAAATTTTTTTAGCTTCGGGATTTGTAATGAAATTTATCTCAACAAAATTTTTATAGTTTTCCTTTGCGAATTTTCTTATAATGTATGTTTTTCCGATTTGTCTTGCACCTGTAACGAGTAATGCCTTTTTGTCGGGCTTATTTCTCCATTCCGACAAATAATTATATGCTTTTCTGTATAACATAGAATCACCTGAAATTATAATGTAACATTTTTCTTAAAATATTCAAAGTATATGTAACAAAATTCCTTTAAATTATAATCTGTTTGTAACATTATTCTTAATTATAGCAACACGCACAATGAATTTCAATAATTTTCTGATTGTAATTTTTCTTCGTACAATTCTTTCTTATACTTATAATATGTGTTCGGAGCAATACCGAGCAGCTTAATTACTTCTTTGTCTTTCAGAGTTCCGTCAAAAAATTTGGAGTATTTTTTTATTAGTGGTTTGGCGTTCTTGCTTTTTTTAGTGTCAAATTTTGTTCCGGCTTTTCTTCCGATTTGCTTGCCTTTGAGTCGGGCGGTTTCAATTCCTTCTTTTGTTCTTTGGTGCAAGTCCTGTACTTCTTTTTCTGACTGTTCAAACGCAATAAATATTTGTTCTTTGGCAAGTTCCATCAGATACTCATTGACAGCTTTCAAAATAATATCCGTTTTAGTTCCTGTCATCTGAATATTATTTGACAGTGCTTTTTTGTAAGTTGCCGTGTTAATGTGCGGTTCTTTCAGAAAAACGAGTTCGATACCATCACTATACAATTTTTGGTAAATTTTAAAACCTATTTCTGCATTACGGCTCATACGTGAAACGGAATCAAAAACTATTGTATCGCCTTTTTCTACTATTTTCAGTAATTTTTCAAATTCTTTTCTGCCTTCGGTTTTTGTTCCCGTGTAAATCTCCTGAATAATTTTAGCAGTGGGGTAGGCTTTGCGAATATTTCTTATCTGTCGCTCTATGTTTTGTGTTCTGGTTGAAATTCTTGTGTATCCGTATATCATTTTTAAATATCCTTTCTATCAATTTAACCGTTCGTTTGATTTGATAGAAATACAATACCCTTTTTTTGCCGTTTTGTCAACTATTTTTGATATAAAAACAGTAACCTTAATTTCGATATAAAATATCATTAAGGGTATCCCGATTCTTTGCTTGATTATTTTAATGTTCTTTTTGATTTTCGTAATAATTTATTTACTCATTCAAAAACCTTGTTAGTAACATAAAAACAGTTTGACAAATGTCAAAAAATGTAATATATTATATATCATAACACAACGCAAAATAGCATTATTATATTATTGTTGTTACAAAGAGTGAAAGTGATATTCTGAAATTCAACAAATTACAGAAAAGGAGGATAGTTCACGAACTTATCATAAATATATCACGCTGTAAATCTTGTCGGTATATTTGCGTTGTATAAAATTAAATTACAGGAGGAAAGTGTCAACTACCCATCACCTAAAAGTAATGGGCTTGTAACTGCCCGGTAGTGCAAACGATTAAATCTCCTACCTTTAACCCCGACGGACATTTCTGTCCGAAGTGGCGTTACATTAACAGGGTGGTTGACAGCACCCTTTATGGCAAAGTTTACTCTGCCATAACTGTATCAGGTACTTGACTGTCATAAAGATAGTTTATTCCCATACGATACAGATTCATAGCTCCGATACGGTCATCATTTGACTTGTATCCGCAATTTTTACAACTGAACAGATGTATTTTCTTGTTGCGGTTTGATTTTTCTGTATGTCCGCAAACAGGACAGCATTGGCTTGTGTAATGCGGGTCAACTTTAATTACTGTTGATTGATTCTGTTTAGCTTTGTAAATTAACTTCTGTTCAAGGTCATAAAAAGACCACGACACAGACACATAGCGGTATTTGGTTTTTACACGCTCGGTTGATTTGCGTATGCCTGTTAAATCTTCAAGTACAAAAAGCGTATGTTTTGGATTGTTGGTAACGAGTGCCTTTGATACACAATGGTTTATATCCTGCATCCAACGGTTTTCTCGCTGACCAATAGCTTTTAGTCTTCTTCTTGAAGACGGTGTTTTTCGCATTTGAAGTTCTTTGCGAAGTTTTGAATATGCTGCTCTTTTCTGTTTGATTTGTTTTCCGCTTACAAATTCTGACTTGTGTTTGCTGTCAAAAGTGGCGACGATAAAGTTTATTCCTCTGTCAATGCCGACAACATCGCATATATCGGAAATGTTGCTTTCTTCTGTATCATAGCTTACAGGTATATGCAGAAAATATTTTCCGTGCTTATTTACAAGCTTTGCTGTGCCGAATTTATAAATTGTGTGGTCAAAATATTTTTCCATAGTTTTATCGGCATACGGCATTTTAACACGACCGTTAAGAGTATTGACGGAAAAACATTTTTGTGTGAGAGAATAATCTCTGTTCCATACCAAATCGTACTGTGGCTTTTTGAAAGACGGCTTAATCCATTTATGCTGACTTTCAAGAATTGTTTTGTATCTTGAAATAACAGTTTTGATTACTGACTGTGCCATCTGTGATTTAAGACCAAGTTCTGTACGCAAAGCGGAATACAGAGCCTTATTCAACGAAAACTGCTGCAAATCGTGAGTTCGGAATATATATTCTGAAACAAAATTACAGGCATTGCGATAAGCGGATATTGTTTTATCAAGCAAAACTTTATCCTGCTTTGAAACATATATTTGTATTTTTGCTGTAATTGTTATCTGTTCCATAATATACTCCTTTCACTAAAACCATTATATAATACTTATAATTGAAAGTAAACAGAAAGAAGATAATCTTATGGAAAACAGACTTTCCGAACAATACTGGAAAAAGAAAATTTTCTGGTCAGACGGTTACTTTGCTTGTAGTATCGGAGAAGTATCTTCATCAACTATACAAAAATACATACAAACTCAGGGTTAGGAGGTCGGTTGCTCCTCCCACCGCCTAAAAGGCAGTGGGAGGAGCAACCTAATTGATATTATGAAAAAAATACTGGTAACATTGCTTGCGTCACTTACAGCGTTTCAGCTTGGAATGACAACCGTATCTGCAATAAATACTGATAGTAATATTATGCAGAACGATTACCTTACTCTGTATGTAGGGCAAGACGAAGACAATATTTGCCGCTATCAGATTTCGGCAAATAAAGGCAACCTTAAAAACGATAATGATAACGGTAAAAATCTTATGTATGAAAATTTTTATTCTTCATATACCACTGTTGTTGTAAACGGAAAAGAATATCGTTTTGGTGAGGGTGAAAGAGTATCGGCACCAACATATAATGATGAGGCTAAAACCTGTACTGCTGTTCAGAAATTCGGAGATGTTGAAGTTACACAAACACTCAGTTTTGCTGACGGAATGAAAACAGGTCACGACGATATGTTGCTTGTTACATATTCTGCAAAAAACACAGGAAGTAAGGATGTATTATTCGGAATAAGAATAATGCTTGACAGCGAACTTGATAAAGATGATAAGTGTGTTGTAAAGGCAGATGACGCACTTCTGAATTTTGAAAAGGAATATAAGGATTCTATTCCTCAGCAGTGGTCGGTTATGTCGGAAGACGGTGAAATTACTGCTTACGGAAAAATCCTTACACAGCCTGACAGTATTGCGTTTGCTGACTGGTCATCACTGTTTGATAAAAAATGGAATTACAAGGTTGACGGTGCGGCGTATATAAACGACAGTGCAACGGCTTTGGTCTGGAATAATAAAACATTGTCGGTAGGACAAGCGGAAGAATATTCTGTTTATTACGGTGTCAAAAATAAAGCAACTGAAAACAGTAACCCTACTGAAAGTTCCAATCCGGAAGAAAATTCTGAAACAGAAAATCCGACAGAGAGTTCTGCTGTGGAAAACTCAACAGATAACTCCGTAACGGAAAATTCAACAGATAACTCTGTAACAGACAATTCAAAAGAAAATTCTGTAACAGAAAATTCAAATTCGGTATTTACAGGTCAGGATACAACATTACTCTCAACACTGATTGTTGCTCTTATGGCTTCTGTATCCGTTATTGTTTTGGCATTGAAGAAAAGAGGTGGCAGTAAACATGAGTAAAAATAAAATGAAAAAACCATTTCTCAAGACCGTTTCGGTAACTCTGGCATCACTGCTTGCTTTTTCGTCATTGTCCCCTTTAACTTATGCATTGCCTGAAATAACCTATCCTGACGGAATGGATTGTGTTCTTGTTTCTGATGATGACGCAATATTCAATGTTGAAAATGCAGTAGTTAAGGGAAACATTTACGCACACGACAATATTGACTTTTATGGCTCTAAGTCTATGAAAGTTGACGGTTTTGCTCATTCAAAGGGAAGTGTTGACAGTAATATTCAGGCTGACAAATCCGAAAATACATCAAATTATAAAGTTCCTGATTTTTCTGCCGCAATAGAGAAAAATGCAAAATACGGAAAAGTATTTGATTCCGACAGCGAAATATCCGACACAGAACTTGATGTTACTGACGGTATTTGTGTAAACGGAAAATTAAAACTTGACGAGGTTACACTTGTCGGCGGCGGATATATCACAGCGAATAATACAATCAAATGCAATTTAATTCAAAGCAAAGATACATCAGATAACTATGCCGTTATATATTCAAAAGACGGCGACATTATTATAAGCGGTTCAAATCTTACAATTAACGGCATAATTTATGCACCAAACGGCAAGGTTATTTTTAATGTAAAAAATCTTACCGTCAACGGCGGAGTTTATGCTGAAAATGTTGAATTTAACGGCACGACTCTTAATCTTAACAAGACTGAAAACTATAATTTCCTTGTAACAGACAAACTCACTGTTGATGCAGGTGAAGACAGAGAGATATATGTTGGTGATACTCTTAATTTTGAGGGTACATCAAATTACGAGGGTGTAAGCTATAAATGGACTGCTGATGAAAGCGTTTCATTTGAAAATCCTGACTCTCAGAATACAACAGCCACATTTTCAAAAGCGGGTACATATAAGATTACACTTACGGGTACTGTCGGAGATATGAAGGCTGAGGATTCCCTTAATGTAAAGGTTTATCCTGACCCATCAAAAGTATTTACAGCAGATGAAGACTTTGAAACAGGAAAGTCAGACGGAACAACAGCTGACAATAATACTCTTACTCTTGAAAAAGAACAACAGACAAGCAATGAGATTAAGAAAAGCTATACATCAGAGGGTGTAAGCGGTATAAATGTTGACAGCACCGTTACAAAGGATAAAATTACATCAAAGTCTGATGAACTCAGCATAAATTACAATCTTACCGGTACAGGCAGCAAAGAAACCGAAAAACAGGGCGTTGACTTTGTATTTCTGATTGACAACTCCGGCAGTATGTACGGTGAATATCTCGAAAATGCTCAGCAAGCGGCTAAAACAATAATGACCTATATGAACGAGGGTGACCGATATGCAATCAGTGACCTCGGAAGATTACATATCGGTTTTACTGATGATGCTGATGTTCTGAACAAAGAAATAGACAATGTCAAATATGGCAGCGGTTCAAGTGAAATGGACGACGGTATTGTAATTGCCAACAAGCTTTTTGATGAGCAAAGCTCAGAAGACAGACAGAAATATATCTTACTTCTTACGGACGGAGAGGACTGTTGGAATTACTCAATAGAAAGAATGAGAGAAGTTGCACAGGAATCCGCCGACCGCAACATAAAAATATTCTCTCTTGCAATGCATAGCGAAATGCAGGATATGCAGGAAGTTGCAATAATCACAAAGGGCATATATAAGCATTGTCCTGACGCAGAGGCTATAAAGAAATTTATGGAACAGTTTGGTGCAGAAATATTTAATGCTGCCGCAAAAAATGTTCTGTTCAAAACTACTGTTGCTGATATAAACAAAATTGACCTTGAAAATATTTCTCCCGCACCTTCTGCAGTAAATAGAAATGACGACGGTTCAGCAGAAATTTCATGGAACTTCAATACTTTTGAAATTGATGAAGTAAATAATATCAGTATTCCTGTAAAATGTGATACATTCTCGGAAAGCGGTTATGAAAGCCTTACATATAATACCGCACTTTATTATAATGATAAAGAGGGCAAAGGACATAAAACATATATAGACGATGTAACCTTGCCTTGCGACACACATAAGGACAGCGGAACTTGGGAAGGCATTTATGACAGTAAAAGAGAAAACTGTAACTGGACAGGAATTTACTGGAATGCTTCATATCCGTCTGATTCTTCCGCAAATGTTTATGTTGCTGTCAGCAACGACGGTGTAAACTTTACAGAAAATAAAAAAGTAGAAAATTATACCGTTCCCGAAGACCTCAACGGTCGCTATATACGCATAACAGTTGATATTAAGAAAGCGTCAGACGGTTCTGTACCTGTATTTGATGATATTACCGTTATATCAGGGACAATGAAAATTTCTGAACCAGCTGAACAGAGTGCCTCTGTAAAGGTATCGGGAAATGCAAATCTTTATGCGAATAAGCCTGCAACATTCTTTGCAAATATTATGAGCAAATCCGACAGCATAAAGAAAACAGAATGGACAGTAAGCGGAACGGAAAATTATACCCTTGATACTTCAAATCCGCTTGCCGCTAAAATTACATTTGCTGATGAGGGAGAATATTCATTAACTCTCAAAGTATATACTGATGATGAAGAATATACAGAAAATACTTTCAATGTTGTGGTAGATAAAGAAGAAAGTGTTTCTGATATAATTTTTGATGACGGAAGCAGCAGTAAGCCTGTTAAATATACTATTGAAAGTGACCTGAAACCTTTACCAAATAAAAACTATAATAATTACAATTATAGTACTAATGTTGACCATAATTTGAAGCTGATTACAGATAACCCATCAGCAATATCGTGGGTAAGCGTACACTTTATAGCCGATGACGGTTCGGTACAAAACGGTTACAATAAAGTTTGGGTATATTCAATAGATGAGAATTTTAACTCCACATTCAAAGTGCCGTATGGTAAATCAGGTACAGTTGAAATAACGGCTTATGACTGGAACGGAAATCCATATACCGATAAATTTACTGTAACATACGACCGTATTGCCCCAACAGTAACTTTAACAAAGCCTGAAAGCGAACATGATAATAAATACTTCTATACAGAGGACTCATATACCATTAAGGTTGAGGCAAGTGATGATAATGAACTTGATACAATTAAGTTATATGTTGATGAAACCGAAGTATCACTTGATGAAAACAACCAATACACATTTACTCTTACCAAGGAAGGTTATTATAATTTCAGAGCTGAGGCTATTGATACAGCAGGCAATATAGGAAAAGCGTTAAATAATATTCGTGTATATAAAGATACAAATCCTCCTTATATCATTCTTAATTTAAACAGATATAACGCATTTATAGGAAATGAGATTGTTTTCAAACCAAATATTGAGGACAAGGAAACAGGTCTTAAATCCGTAAACTATTATATCAATGACGAAGAAATAGAACTTGATGAAAACAGCGAATATAAATATATTGCCTCTGAGGTTGGAGAATTTGTATTTAAAGCTGTTGCAACGGATAACCGTGATAATACGAGCGAAAGAATACTTAATCTCAAAGTAACAGAAGATACTTCTGCTCCGAATGTATCAATTTCTACAAACAAGCCGGGTTCTATGCTTGTCGGTTCAAGTGCCGTTGTTACGGTTCAAACAGACGACAATGTAGGTGTTACCAAGATTGATGTTGATGTAAACGGAACACCTTATGAGCTTGACGAAAACAATCAGTTTGTGCTTAAAGCTGAAACAGAGGGAGAACTCTTAATAACTGCAATAGCTTACGACAATGCAGGAAATACCCGTAAGGCAACATACAGACTTAATGTAATGTCTGAGGATACAACTCCGCCGACAGTAAATATCAGCGTTTCAAGCCGTTATGAATACAACAACAGCTCTTACAGGATATACATATCTTCAAGCGATAATACTCATATAGCTTCAAGAGAGTTCTATTTGGACGGCAAAAAGGTTGATACTGAAAATAGCAGTGCAACGCCTGATTATAAGTATAGTGATTATTATCCTTTTGTTCCTATGGAGATAGGTGTCGGCGAACATACGGTAAAAGCAGTAACAACAGACAGTTCGGGCAACAAGACCGAACAGGAAAAGACCTTTACTGTATCAGACACAACTTCACCAACATTATTTGTCAGCGGTTATAATGTCTATAATACAGGTGCAACTGTAACCGTCAATGTGTCTGTAACAGATAACAGCAAAATTAAATCCGTAACAGGTACAATGAATGAAACTGCTCTTTCTCTTACAACAGATTCTGAGCAGACAATTACAATGGAAAACGCAAAAGCAGGTACTTATGTATTTACAATAACAGCACAGGATATTTACGATAATGAAAGAACTACTAAATTCACAGTTACCGTAAAAGATACAGAAAAACCTGTTATCACGCTTTCTGATGTAGAAGAAGAATACTTTATACCGTCTGTACCTGTTATAAGAATGACAGTAACAGATAATGTTGAAGTATCCTCTATAACAGTTAAAATGGGTGATGAGAATCTTGAATATGACGGCGAAAAGATAGTTCTGCCTGAATCACTCCCCGAAGGCGACTACACTATTGTAGTAACAGCAAAGGACAGCTCAAATAATACAGATACAAAGACAGTTAAATTCAGGATTTCAAAGCCAAAAGATATTACTCCTCCTGAAATTACCAGTCTTATGATTACTCCTGATACGCTTGATATAGGCACAAAAATTCAAGTATATGTAACGGCAACCGATGACAGCGGAAAAACAATTATAGAAGTTTCAACCTCTGACGGTAAATTGTTTACATTTGAAGACGGTGCTTATGTTTATACGCCTGAAAAGGCCGGAGAAATTACAATCGTAATTAAAGTTTCGGACGAGGCAGGAAACTATGTAACACAGACCGCAACAAATACAGTTTATGCTGACGTTACACCTCCGACAGTTGATGTTGACGCACTTTTGTCTATGAATGTAAACGAAAAGCAGACAATCAGCATTACTGCAAAGGATAATTCTTCTGTTCTTAAAACAGGACTCCAATTAAACGGAAGTGAAGTTACTCTCAGCGGTAATTCGTATGAATTTAATCCGACATCATCAGGGGATTATTCATTTACGGCTTATGCGGTAGATGGTTCAGGAAACATAGGCAAAAAAGAATTTGTTGTCAATGTAAAAGAAAAAGAAACAGACGAAGAACTCAGCAAATATCTTGTAAATAAAGATGAAACAGCGATTACTGATGAAATTAAGAAAAAGGCTGATGAGCTTGGAACAGCCACAGCAGTTTATGATTTCGTCAAGAATAATGTTGACACACAATTTTACAGAAATTCAAGAAAAGGTGCAACGGCAACTTACGAACAGTTAAGAGGTAATGATATTGATACTGCAAGCCTTACCGTTGCAATGCTCAGATACCTTGAATATCCGTCAAGATATGTAAGCGGTTATGTTCAGTACAGTGAAGATGAAATAATCGCCCTTACAGGTGCAAAAACTCTTTCTGCTGCACAAGACACACTTGCATCTTCGGATTATGACTACAAACTTTACAAGAAACCTGATGGTTCAAGAATAATGCAAATTGAGCATACTTGGGTTGAAACTTATGTTCCTTTGTCCGAATGTGGAGTTGACAGTAAAGAAAAAGCGTGGATTGCCCTTGACCCGTCATATAAAGAATACAAATATATAACACAGGACTTTGAGAAAATAGAGAACAAGTATCTGCTTGATACTGCAAAAAATCTTTCAAAAAATCTCTCAGAACTTCCAAAGTACGACATAAATGTTGATACTGCCGACCTTAAAGCTTCTATGGACGCAATAGTAAACGATGCTGATAAGGACTTTACGATAAACGAAAAGGTTATAAAGCAGGAAAAGGTTACAGCACTTCCCAAAACAGCCGACTTTAATATAATTACACGCAACGCCGGCTATGAGGCATTGTCAGATACTCAGTCTGATATGATTACATTCAGCATAGGTTATACTGATGTCTTGGGTGATACTGATATTGATACCGAGATTGTATCATTAAAATCCTCAGATATAGTCGGAAAACGAGTTCTTTTACAATATCTTCCTGCAACAGAAAAAGACAAGGAACTTCTTGACAGCTATAACGGAAATCTTAAAGGAATGAATGTAAACAGCCTTTATGTTAAACCATCTGTAACCGTCGACGGAAAGATTGCAGGTCAGGGCAGTGCGATAACTCTTGGTCAGAATCAGGTACTTGTTACAAGTGTTAAATGTTCTGGAAAGACAAAAGAATACAGCGATAGTGTTCTGTCAGGCAGTATGTATTCAATCGTAGCTAATGTTGATAATATTTCCGCAAATGACCTTGAAAAAGTTAAAAATTATATGCAGAGCAACGCTTTAAGCAAAACTGAATATACACCATATTCAGAAGAATATCTTGGAGCCCTTCTTGACTACGCAGGTAAGATGTATTATTCTATCAACGATTTGTATGAATATTATCTTTCTTCAATGTATAATATAAACTTCGTGCCTGATATTTCTGTCGGAGTATTCGGATATGAGTTCAATACAAAAGAAAACTGGGTAGGTCAGGTAACAGGTAATCTTCAGGACGGCAGCTTCTTTACCGATATTGACGCATATACCTTCAAGGCAATAAGCAACAGCAATAATGACAGTGAAAGAAAAGAGTTTATTCTTAACAACGGAATGATGGCTTCATATCTTGAAGGCTTTATCTGGGAGTTTATCACAGACAAGGTTTCCTTGTCATCTATGTCTGCTATAACAATAGCCTGTGGACAGGACATAGAACTGCTTTACATTCATCCTGAAAATAAGGACATAACACTTCCTAAGCTTAATGTAAGCTCAGAGGTTTATAATGATGTAGTATCCTATGTAAACAGTGGTTATACCGTAATTATTCCGGCAAAAGAATTTACTGTAAACCAATGGAGCGGCACAGGTTATATGATGTTTGACCTTGAAAATACCGATACTGAAAATGTATTCCGTCTTTCAGGCGGTATAAACGGCGGCTCAGAAAGCGAAACGGAGAGTCTTAACAGAAAAATAGCTCTGGATTCCGAGTTGAAAGACGATTCATTGCTTACTGATGAGTTGGTTAACTCAGCTTATACTATAAGAGTACTGATAGCAGACATAAATATGATGCTGGGAATCCAGTCAATGACGAGCAGTGCGGCAACAGTAGCCGGCGGTGGTGTAGCAGGTGTTACCTTTGGCGGTATGTCGTTAGTCAATTCTGCGTATGCCATTAAATCAGCTTGTGAGTCAATTGTAGATTCCAGAATACTAATGATTGATTATTATTCTGCTGTCAATGATTCTGACCGTATTACCATCGGTAAGGAAATGCTTATAGCTTGTATCAGAGATTTGAGTGGTTTGATTTTAACAGCGGGACTTTCTTCATTGCAAATGCTTTCAAAGATGTTTGTGCCTAATTTTGCTGAGAAGTTAGAAAATGCACTTACAATAGAGCAACTTATCAGAAATGTTTTGGGTGTAGATATTACCTGAAATGCGAGCAAATAAAACTCAATAATCGGACTTATTCAATTCTTTGGATAAAGCCAAAAAAATCAAGTGACAGCAATTATGTTGTCACTTGATTTTTTTACTATAAATGAGCCGGAAACTGCAATAATTTGAAACCTGTTTCTGACTTTTTGTCTGCAATTCTCTGCAAGAAAAATATAAACATTCAGACATTCTCTTTTTCGGTTTTGTCAACATAGAAAACAAGCCCGACAAAAGACCGACCGTTTTTTGTTTCCTTATAAGAATATATCAGTCCCTTTTCAATCCACTCATCCATCATTTTTAGGATAGTTTCTCTGTCCCGCTTAAAATCTTTCGGAACACTTGGCTTAGTAATTCCGCTATCTCTGTAAAGGGTATCGTATAATATTTTGTTTTCTTTCATTTTGCCGTTTTTATAACTCAGAATACGCATAAGCAGATAATCCTGAAATGCGATAGTCTTTTCTGTTGAGTTTACAGCCGACAAAGCAAGATATTTCATAGGAACCGATATAAGAGTTCCTTTTGCCCTGTTATATGTAAGAAGGCACGGTTCCCCCATAATCTGAAAACTCTTGGAAACCTTGCCCTGTTCACTTGTAATCGTACCAATACGACAATGAAGCATTTTATCTTCAATTACTGCCTGTCTGATATTATCAGTCTGACTTTTTAATATGCCGGCATCAATAAGAACCTGTTTATCTTTGATTATATTGGCATTTACTTCATCTGTCATATCAATGAAGGCTGTAACGCATTGTAACTTTATCACAGACTTTTCTATTGTTTGCAACTGATTTGAAGAAGGGTTGGATTTTGCATATCCGTTCATAACAGAAAAAATTTCAGTCAGTGATATTGTCTTTTGATTATTGATATATAAAGTACATATGGCATTATATACCCTTCTGTCAAAGCTGGTAATATTATATCTTCCATTCTTATTGAGCATTTCAAGATCCACAGAATCATCATACGAAAAATAACATAGTGAATAGACAGGAGCCGTATGACCGTGTTTTTCACGCACGACAACTGCTGTCGGCAAAAAATTCAACTGTCCGTCACTATCCATATTATAAAGTTCATTCATGCGTGAATTACGCACAAGTTCATTGTTTATAGGACTGTTTTGTTGGACAAGATTGTCAATCTTATTTGTAACGGCAACAATCAGCTCGACATTTTCCGCATTTTGATATTTAAGATCAGACTCTTGTGTCTGCTCACTCCATATAGAATGTTCTATATTATCCATATTTCTCCTTTATGTCTTTTTTATTGTTTTCCCGTAAAATTCATCAGTTTTAATCACTAAACCGGCAAACATTGCCATAGCATTTATATCATTATGATATTCCTGAACGGCTTTCTGATAACATTCTTCAAACAGTTCTTCCGAAAACAGAGGTTCAGGATTAAAAGTTTTACAAATATCTGAAATGTAATCTTTTTTATTTGCGTCAGCTATTTCCTGTAATATATTGATACAATCAGTGACTTTTCGTGGCAATCCGTTTTCAATTATCCTTTCGTGTTCTTTAGTAAGCTGTTTGTACTCTATAATTTTTGTGAAGTCTGCTATTTTATCCGTACAGTAATCATAAACGCATAAAAACAAATAACATTCTTCGTAATCTTTATTAAGCACTTTTATTTCATCAGGCAAGTTAAGGTATTTTTCTCTGTTTAGATTTTTATAAAGTATGGAAGTTTCATTTAGTCTTGTATGGATAATATAATCCATAAGAGTGATCATCATCTGACATAGAATTTTACTGCCTTTTTCGTAATAATATTCAGCCATATTCCAGGCTTTTGTATGTTGGTTTATAAGATAAACCTCTGCTATTTGTTTCGGTATGACAGCAGATTCTCTTGCACTGCTTATTTTTTGCCTTGCGATTTTCAGATAAAATTCCATATTTTTTTTATTATCATTGCTTTCATCGCCCATACACTGTAACAGATAATAGTAATGAACCATTTTTAGCATTTGATCACGGAATTTCGCTGTGTTTATGTTGGTGCTTTGTATAACTGCTTTATCAAATAATGGATTTTGTTCTTGCTGATTTATTTTTTCCCGCAGTTTCACCACATAAGACGCTTTTCTCTCTTTTTTGCTCAATGACATAATATTCTCTCTTTCTTTAAGTATAAATATAATATCAGTTTAATAATGAAATGATATTATTCTAATATTATTTCAATATCAGAATGTCATTGTTCAGTCTGCAATATTATTTTATACTTCGTTAAGGATACTCTTTTTTTCTGTAATATAATCTCTTATAAGTTCCACAATGGCAGAATTGTTTGATTTTCCGTAGGCAGTATTGATAGCGTCAAACTGTTCATACATACTTTCAGGAATATATACAGGAAGTGTTTTTCTTTTTTCAGTAACTTTTATCTCTCTTGTTCTTATTGTACCGTCTTTACTCTTGACTTCTATGGTTCTTGTTTTTGAACCGTTACCGGCAATTTGTTTCACTACTTTGTCAGATTTTTCCTTTTCGAGATTTTCCTGTTCGTCAAGCTCTGCCACAGCATTCTCAAATTTATTTTCGTGTTTCTCAGTTGATTTCTTAATAGCCATAAAAACTCCTTTCTTATAGAATGTAAATGATACTGTTTTAATATTACTACAATATTATTTTAATATCAAATTACTATCTATATACAATTATTTATACTAAATTATAATTTATCTGCTATATCAATATAGGCTTTGGAAACATCACTCCTCTTATCACTGATTACAACAGGGGTTCCGTCAAGGATACTTCTGTAAGTGTCAGCAGATTTTTTGACGATTCCGAGAACAGTTGCTTCCTTTTCAATCTGTTTAAGCATATCTTTCTGATCATTGATAACCTTTTCAAACATCGTAACGATAAATCCCTCTAAACTCAAAGACGGATTAAATTCATCTTTGATAATCTGTATTGTCCGTTTTAATGAACGAATACCTCTGTAAGATAAATATTCTGCTTTTGTCGGGACAACTACCTTAGTTGCGGCAACAAGGGCATTAGTAGTAAGTATTCCAAGCTGAGGCGGACAGTCGATAAAAATATAATCAAATTCCCCGTCAAATTTATCAAGCTGTTTTTTGAGTATTTTTTCTCTTGCGGTTTTTCCTGATAATGTCTGTTCTACTTCTGCCAGTTCAATGTCAGAAGGGATAATATACAGATTATCAAGTCCTGACGCAGTTACTTCATATCCACAGTCAAAGGGATCCGTATGTAAATCAAACATATGGCATACAGACCATTTTTCTTTACCGGGCATCATTCCGCATAAAATAGTAAGTGATGCTTGCGGATCAAGATCAACCATCAGGACTTTCTTTCCTTCCTGAGCTTTAATTACAGCCAGATTATAGGCAGAAGTTGTCTTGGCAACTCCGCCTTTCTGATTGGCAAGTGCAATTATCTCCATAGAATACTTCCTTTCACCAAATATTATTCAAATATTAAATCAGTATTTAATAAATCTTATTATAATATTATTTTAAGATTATGTCAATACTTAAAAATAAGATTATAAAACTCAGTCAAACGGAAGATCGTCCTCCTGTTCAACAGTGATTGTAACAAAACCGTCATCTTCGTCATTGGTATCATTTGCCATAAAACAGTTGAAAATGGGATAAAATACCATCTGAATACCATTGCAATTAACTTTTCCGTTTCTGTTTTTCAATATACAAAAATCAATCTTTCTCAAATCCTTTTCTTTGGCAGCATTTACATCAAAGTTTTTGTCGCCTGCTCCTGTAAACTGTAATCCTATCAAAACATCTGAACCGTATTCAATCGCACCCGATTCCTTAAAGGCGGTCATATTGATTTTTTCTGAATAGTTCTGTCTGTTAAGTGAAGATACCGCAATAACAGGAATATCAAAGTCACGGGATAACTGTTTTAAAGCGGTGACATTATGGTCAACAATCTGCTTGTCGGTTGCTCTTTCGTCCCCGTTGTCAGCCTTTAATATCTGCAAATAGTCAATGAATACGATTGGTCTTGAATTTCCTGTAAAAGATATGTGAGCCTTTACTTTTTCACGGATTTCACTGACGGATATATTTCCTATGCCTTCATGTATGAATATGTGTCTTGCAAAATCCTGATAAGTCATAATTGCTTTATGCATAATATCCTTTTCTGTATCACAGAAATCAAGCCATCGGCGACCGTCAAGAACCGCAAGGTTACTCTTTGCGTAATTAGTTGATTTCCCGTTATTACGGCAATACAGGAAAGTTTCTCTGCTTATCGACTTGCTCATAAGTTCAAACTTGCTTTGCTCCAACGAAAAGAACAGTACATCTCTGCCTTGTTTTGCCAGATTATCGGCAATTTGTAAAGCAAGCGTAGTCTTGCCAAGAGATGAAATTGCTCCGATAACATACAAGCCTGTATAAATACCGCCATCAAGGGCATTATCTATATGAGTAAAGCCTGTTGACAGTCTTGGTCTGTTTATATTTGCCTTAACGGATTCAATAAAGACCGTTACAGATTTTCCTGCACTTGTTTTGAGATATTCTCTTTTTGCAATTTCTTTTGGATCAGGAAGTTCAGTAACCTGTTGTTGAATATCTGCAACAGCTTGTTTTAATCTGTCTGCATCGTGTATAAGCATATCGTTCGGATCGTGGTATTCTTTAAGAATATTCTTTGCCTGTAAGTACGGAATTTTTTTGTTTTTCAGTTCTTCAGCAAGCAAATTTTCATTTTTTACGCCTGTTTCATCTGTATCAAACAATAAAACCAGAGGCACAGACGGCAAAACAGTATTGAGTTTTTCGACCAGTAATTTATAATTTACTGCACTGCCAAGACCGACTGCCTGTCCACCAGCCTCTATGATTGACAGGGCATCAATTATACCCTCCACAATGAATACAGGCTTTTCTTTTTCTTCTGTCAAGCAAGAACCATTGAAAAGCGTAGCCGATCCGTGCTTGAAATATCTGAATCCTGTATCTTTGACATCTACATTTCTTGCTTCAAAGGTTTCAGCAGATGTCGGGAGAATAACAGCTCTCATAGTATGTTTAAGACTTCCGTTGTTATCGAAAAAAGCGTCATAGCCAAGATTGAAACGGTCTATGATCTTTTTTGATATTCCCCTGTCCGAGAAATAAGATGTCTGTGAAACTGCATTATGGCATTTCTGATAATATGCCGTCATATCAGATTGTGCTGAAACATCTGCAATCTTCTTAACAATATCAGCATTTGCCTTTTTGTCCGATGGAAATTTTTCCCCTGAATTATGCGATTCAATGGAAATTCCGTATATCTCTGTTGCTTTTTGCAGCTTGTCATTAAATGCGGACAAGTTATACCGTATGCCGATAAGGTCAATAATATCTCCGCCCCAGTTGCATTTAAAGCACTTATATTTTCCTGTTTTTGGATTTTTTACAATTCCGTCGCCGTCCTTGCCGTCGCCGTTGTGGCATACAGGGCAAATCCATCCACGCTTTTTTGCCTTTGTAAGAAAAACATCAGGAGTGCGATTGTTTATTTCTTCAATAGCATCTTTTCTTTCCATAAAATGCCCCTTTCAATATTCTTAAAGTATTATTATAATATTATTTTAATATTCATTTGTTGTCAAGTGTAATTGTATTCATTTATTTTTCTAATACCCATTTATTCGAATCAGAGTATAAAAAACTGATTTTGTTAAGAGTATTTCAAAGAGCAATTCAAAGCAATTTTTCAAATCTTTTTTTCTTTATAGGAATTTTTTACAGGGGAGGAGACACAACAAAAAAGTGTCTCCTCCTGCATTTATAGGTATTATATATATTAAATATATTATAAATATTGTAAATATTAAGTATTTACAATATTTACCCGAGTTCAAAAAATGCCGTCCAGCCCAGTATTCATGCTGGCTGGATTCGATTTCGTTAATACCCAATTTGTCGAAGCGTAATACCCAATTTGTCGAACGATCATGCCCTCTAACTATCAAAATCGGGTAATTTTACAGTTTTTTATTGGATTTTTCAATATGGTTCTGGCAAGGTATATTTGCCCGTTTTATTTTGAATTTTTTATTATTTTCAAGTGCTATATTTTACAATACCCCTCACATTGCGAGAAATGCCCTCAGAGGCGTTTATTTCGTTGGGTAATGTAAATTTACCTGTAAAGCATAAAAATGTCTTATAGGGGCGGAAAAGGCTTTTTAAATAAATGTGTATGGTGTGGTTAATGAGTTGAGAGTTTTTGTTGTCTGTTTATTCAAAAAAATATTTTGTTTTGGTTGAGTGTATCGTAATGCTACAATACCCCTCACATTGCGAGAAATGCCCTCAGAGGCGTTTATTTTGTTGGATAATATAAAATACCTGTAAAGCATAAAAATGTCTTATAGGGGCGAAAAAGGCTTTTTAAACAAGGATGAATAAGTCCAGTCTTGTTGAGAAATACTCCCATGGTTTATCGTTATGATATGAACCATGGGAGTATTCTTTCTCTCAATGTACGATTATTGAGGAGATTATGCTATTTTTTTAGGCAATAACTGAATATTTGTGGAAGTCACTTTAATCTGTAATAACAAATGTTCTTTCCGGAACCTTCTCGTTTCAGCTCACCAGATGCCACTAATTTTCGAAGTGCACCTTCGATGGAGCTTATGCTGAGTGAAGGACAAAGTTCACGAATATCCTGTTTTTTAAATCTACCTATCTTATTCAGAGTAGCACGCCTTACCGTTTCAAGAGCAGGAAGTTTTGTTTCCACCAAAGCAAATCGGTCTTCAAAGTCCTTATATGCTGCAAGAACTGTTCCAAGTAAATATTTAATCAACGGAACAGCATCTTCTGTACCCTCGTGCCAACCATTCTGTGACTGACTGAGGGCGTTATAATATAAGTCTTTGTTTTTTGCAATTTTCGCTTCCAGAGATATATATTTGCCTACATAGAAACCGTTTCTGTATAATAACAGGGTTGTAAGCAGACGACTCATTCTGCCGTTACCGTCATTAAAAGGGTGAATACAGAGGAAATCATGAATGAAAACAGGAATAGCAATTAAAGGCTCAACTTCCATGTTTCCGATCACCCGATTGTATTCTTCACAGATTTTATCCAGTGCCTCAGGTGTTTCATACGGAGCAAGCGGAGTAAATAATATTTCTGTATGCCCGTCAGGATATGTTGCACTGATGTAGTTTTGTACACTTTTCGTTCTGCTTGCCATAGGATTGTTTATATGGCTGTACAGAATCTTATGGAGTTGCAAGATATAATTCCGTGAAATTGGAATTGCGTCAAAATTTTCGTGTATAATGTTTAATACATCACGGTAGCCTGCAATTTCTTGTTCGTCACGGTTTTTAGGTGTCGTTTTTTCTTCTACCAACTGCCTGATACGAGTGCTTGTTGTCACAATACCTTCAATCGCATTCGATGCTTCTGTACTTTGTATCTTTGCAATATCTACCAGTTTCTCTAATTCTTCCGGACGCTGTTTCAGATACATTTCCTGTTTCCCGGCTTCTTTATATATTGCAGCAATCAAACTAAGGATAGCTGAATCCCATTTTTGATTTTTAATTTCAGAATAATTAAAGGTTCTCACTGTTTCACCTCCGATAATTTCCCTTAAATATTAGAATAAAATAAGGGAAAAGTCAATACATTAAGGGAAAGTTCCCTTAATAGATGGCTTGTTTAATGGCAAATTACACGAAAATGCAGCAGAAACAAAAACTGACATATTCCCCTGTTTGAAATAAGGGAATATGTCACTCTTTTTATAGTGGATTTATAACACCAAGAAGGCTTTGATAGCTGTCAACATGACCGTATCTTACATTGCCCGACGACATTTTGTTAAACAATTTCTCTGTACAATTTATTTTTGCCCTTTCAATACCTTTTTTTAATTGTTTTATTGACTTTAAATTCATTTGGGAAGTTAAGCAAATCACTCATATAATTACCGCGCTTTAATTATTAGAAAAGACACCAACTCAAAATCATTTATATCAGAAAATTTTTTGGACAATAGCGTTGTTTCTCCTGGCTGAAATAAGCTGTCAATGTCGCTTTCGTCCTTTACTTCAACAATGGACTCGACAGCCGCTTTGAGAAGTTCCGAATATTTTTCCATATTCTTTCCGTCACGGGTTTCTTTGTTAAGCGGCTTATATACTGACGGAATGGGTTCGGTTTTGCCTTTACAAAGATGACGCATTTTGTCAAGCAGTTGTTTCGGTGAAAGATGATTGCAGATAACTTCCCCGTCGTCGCTGATATATACCATATAGAACGGGTACAGTCTGTTCTGATTGTCAATATTCACGCTGTCGGAACAATTTTTCAGAACGAATATAACCCCCGGCGGTGCATCATCATCTGATGGCACAACAGCGTCAAGTCCAAGCGGTGCATTTTCAATTTCAGGGTGATTTTTTATTTATTCAAGCAAATCAAGACAAAATTCATTAAGACCAAGGTCAACGATTGAAATACCTGTTGACATATCTTCAATATCCACAACTTCCTTGTGCAGACGCTGTAATTGTGCTTTTCGGTATTCAAGGTCGTTTTTTTCTTCATCGCTTAAAATATTATCGTTGCCGGTTGCCGTCATATCAACAATTTTCATTTTCATTTCAACTCTTGCTTTAAGGTTTATGTAGTCATCAAGTGATACATCAGGCCAGAAATTCACAAGCTGAATGACTTTATTTTTACTGCCGATACGGTCAATTCTTCTGAAACGCTGTATAATTCGTGCAGGATTCCAGTGTATATCGTAGTTTATAAGATAATCACAATCCTGTAAATTCTGTCCCTCAGAAATACAGTCCGTTGCAATAAGAATATCAATGTCATTGTTCGGCATACTGCTGAACTTTTCCCTGTCCTTTGAAACAGGCGAAAAACAGGTAAGAACGGTGTTAAGGTCGCCAGTGAGTTTCGGACAGGTATTACGTCCGTCAACCGAACCTGTAACCATAGCCGTATTGAGATTGTATGTTGATTTTACATATTTGAGAAACTTTTTGATGAAAATATTAACTTTGATTACAAAAATCAAAAAGAACATGAAAAACAAGTTAGTTTCCTTTTCTGATAAGTTGCTTTTGAGGAAAAGAGCTGTTATTGAATCTGTCAATGACTTCTTAAAGAATATCTGCCAAATTGAACATTCCCGTCATCGTTCCGTTGACAATTTCTTTGTTAATCTTCTTTCTGCTCTTGTTGCATATTCTTTTATTCCTAAAAAGCCTACTCTTAATATTTGTAATAATAATGCTCTCTCTATTCTTTGATTTTCGGTCGAACTCACGTTATGTTAATTGTTCAGGTAAAAAACGTAAAGTCGTGACATACTCCCCCACTTCTATAAGTGGGGGAGTATGTCACTTATATAATCTGTAATTTTTTATAATAACTTCTTGTAATTCCCTCTTTTAAAAAGTTATTCTTTTCATAAAAATGTTGTGCAACTTTATTTGAAAGTGCTGTATCCGTATCGAATTTACTTATCCCCTTGTTAAATAAGTCAGTCTTTAAAGCTGACATACATTCTGAACCAATGCCCTTACCACACATATTTTCATTTATGAATATCCATCTCAAATATGCTATATTCTCTTGCTCAAGAAAGTGTATCTCGCAGCCACCAACTATGTCTTTTTCTAAGATGAAATCACAATATTTCTGTCTTCCCAAAGTCCCGTCGTGCCATTTTACATTTATTGCTGTTTGTTTTGCACTACTTAATGCAGAAGAATAAAACACATTTTCGTGTTCTATGGCAAAACCATTCTGTTCCAATAAATTATGAATATATCCAAATCCTTCAAACAACTTGCCGTGTCGTGCGTAACAAGACATACCAAAGTAATGAAAAAATGCGTATATTTTACTTGTAGTATTTGAAAGAGCCTTTACAGCTTTGTTCAACAGCTTAACACCAACGTCTTTTTGTATTTCATCAAAATAGAAATTACGAATAACTGAATAAAAAACTTTATCAGAAATCTCTCCGCTTTCGTCAAATCCAAAAGCTGTCCTGCCATACTGGATAAAACCTACTAATTTACTATCAAGATATGCACCTAAGGTTGTTAAATCCGAAAACAAGGTTCTGCCTTCTCCGTCAACATCATAAAGATAAGACTTCTCCCACGTATTAAATTCCACTTCATAATTATATGGAAAGGGAAGATTAACCATATAATCATATATCTCTCTTGTATTCACTACATTTTTTAATTCAAATCCCATTTAATGTTCTCCATCAGATTTTGTTTTTACCGTTATTTTTACCAAAAACACATTCTTGTTATTGGTTTTATTTATTTTTCAGATACGCTCTTTTTTTGAAGAATTTAATATTTTTATCGACACAAGCGACTCAATAACTAAAAACGCTATGCCGATTAAAACCATAATTATACACATTCCGGCTTTATTATCAACAAGGAATGTATTAAACCAGTTTAAAAACTTCTCGCTGTCATTGTTAAAGCCTATTACCTGTACTAACAAAAAAATCAGTCCGGCAACTACCGCCTCAACAATCAGCAAAATAACTTCATAAATTTCTCTTGACTCTATTTTACCGACAAACGATACAAACAAAAGATTTGCTCCGCCTACAAGTCCAAGCATAATCATTGCAAAAATAATCTGCATTTGATACGGCTTTGTTAAATCTATAATTGTTTTGATTTCTTCAATCTGACACAATGAAAAGTTCATACTTATTAAAACAAATATTATGCTTATAATTGACGGAACTGCAAGAACCAAAAAACAGGTTATATTTCTTGCTATAATATACTCACGTCTGCGAATAGGCATACAACCATAGAAAAATCCCATATTTGACTTGCTTTCAACAGCGAAAACAGCCGATACAACCGCCGTTGCACCTACCGCAAACAAGCCAAGTAAAATCGGTGTGAACAGGAACAGGCTTGCTATACCCGCCGCAATCATTCCAACAGTCATTATAATAAGTGACCTTCTGCACATCACTAAATCCATTTTTACTATTTTAAGTATTGTACTCATAGTCTGCTGTCCCTTTCTGTATAAATTAAAATATCGTCAATTTTCGCATTTTCAAGACTGAATTGTGATTTATCAATTTTATCACAATTTTCCTTGTCTATAATTGCCTCAAAGCTGTCATCATATTTTCTTATTCCTACAAGTTTGTTGCGGAATGATTCGGGGATTTTTCTGTAATCACCTTTAATAATGAAATACTTACTCAGCAAAGTATCCTTTTCGCCCGAATAAAATATTTTGCCGTTGCTTATAATCGTAATATAATCGGCAATTTTCTCTAAATCCGAGCTTATATGAGTTGAAAACAAAATACTGTTTTCGCTGTCCTCGATATATTCCATAAGTATGTCCATCAGTTCATCTCTCGCCACAGGGTCAAGTCCCGAAGTCGGCTCATCAAGCACAAGAAGTTTAGCATTATGTGAAAGTGCAACGGCAAGTTGAAGTTTTACACCCATACCACGACTTAATTCCGACACTTTTTTATCCTTTGAAAGACTGAATTTTTTAAGTAATGTATAATATTTATCACTGTCCCAGTTATCGTAAAAACTTCCGACGTATTTATCTATCTGTTTCAAAGTAAACGACACAGGGAAAAACGGATTATCAACAACAACACCCTCAGACTGCTTTACAGCAATTTCATCAACACGGTTGTCCTTTCCGTCAATAAGTATTTTTCCGCTGAAATCTGTTATGTTCAGAATACTTTTAATTGTTGTCGATTTTCCCGCACCGTTTTTTCCTACCAAGCCCATAATATACCCTTTCGGCAGATGAAAAGACACATTATCAAGTTTAAAGTCGCTATATTCCTTACACAAATTGCTTACAGACAATGCCATTCTTTATTCCTCCTGTTTTAATAGATTTTGTAATATGCTTGTCAGTTCCTGTTCGCTTATTCCCGCTTTTTTGCTTATCTCAATAGCTTTGTCAAAATGGTTTTCTATCTGTTCCAGCATTTTTTCACGGACAACTTTGTTACTACATTCAGAAACATAATATCCTTTGCCCTGTACGGCTTTGATATAGCCAGTGGTTTCCAGTTCGTTATATGCCTTTGTTGTTGTAATAACGCTGACTTTCAGATTTTTAGCAAGACCTCTTATTGACGGCAGACACTCTCCCTCTTTCAGTTCGCCTGATATAATTGCATCTAAAATCTGATTTTTTATCTGGTCATAAATCGGTTCACTGCTGTTATTCTTAATAACTATTACCATTTTGTCCTCCTGTTATTAACTGTATATATCCTAACATATACAGTTAATTATGTCAATATAAAATTTCGGATTTCTGAATAAATTTATTATACTATAAGTATTATAAAATTTATACTTACAGTAAAAATTAAAACAGCGGCTACTATTGAATTTTAGTAACCGCTGATTTTTGTTTTATAAAACTGCAAAAAATGTCATAAACATAATTTTAATATCATAAAAGAAATTAAATTTTTGTATATATTCAAGATTGTACTTCATTTTTTGCGGAAGTACAGTATTTACATAAACATCGTCAGTATCGTCTGCACCGCTGAGAAGTTTTTCTTCATCTTTGAATTTAATGCTTGCAAGAGATGTAATACCAGCCGGCATAAGAAGTGTTGCCATCATTTCATCGGTATAACGGTCAACGTACTTTTGAACCTCAGGTCTTGTTCCGACAAAAGTCATATCGCCCTTTAAAACATTAAAAAGCTGTGGCAGTTCGTCAAGACGGCATTTACGCAAGAATTTTCCGGCTTTTGTAATACGGCTGTCGTTGCTTACAGTCACCTGTGTTCCAAGCTGTTCGGCATTTGACACCATTGTTCTGAATTTTATGATGTTGAACACTCTGCCGTATTTTGTAACACGCTTTTGAAGAAAGAAAACTTTTCCTTTTGAGTCGCATTTAATCCACACCGCAATTACAAGCATAAACGGCGACAATATCACCGTAAGAACAAGTGCAATAATTATATCAAAAATTCTTTTTATTACAAGGCTTGCCGTCCTGTGTGCAAGAATATCATAATACGGCTTTACGCTGTCATTTTTGAACTTTTCGGGCAGATTATCCCATTTTTTCATAATACATTCACCTTGCACTCAAACTACGGCTTGTTCTGTTTCTTCTGTCTTTGCCGTTACATTATCTGATGACTGAGTTTCTTTTTTAAGCTGTTCTTTTGCAACCGCAAGCATAAGTTTAATACGGTTTTCCTGATTAACTCTCGGAGCACCCGGGTCATAGTCTATTGCAACAATATTTGCATTATCGTAAATATGCTTAATTTCTCTAATCATACCTTTTCCGCAAATATGATTAGGCAGACAACCAAAAGGTTGTGCACACACAATATTTTCAAAACCGCTCTCGACAAGTTCAAGCATTTCACCCGTAAGCAACCAACCCTCGCCCATCTTTGTACCATAGCCAATTACACCTTTTGTCAGTTCTTTTACGTGGTCATACCGTGCCGGTGGCTGAAAACCGAATTTAAGCTGACTGTTTGTTATGAGTTCTTCCAGTTCTTTTATATAGTTCATCAGCTTGTTAAGAACTGTATATTTAACGATATTGCCGCCATAAAGTTTGTGGTCTTCAAGGCGGTTGTCGATTTTAAACATAATAAAACCGATAAGTCCCGGCACATTAACCTGACAATCCTGTTCATAAAGGAATTTTTCAAGATTATTGTTTCCGAGCGGTGAATATTTAACGTAAATTTCACCCACAACCCCGACTTTTACTTTCGGAACTTTCTTTATCGGAATTTGTGAATAATCCTTTGCTATTTCGTCAAGATTTTCTGATAATTCTTTCAGCTTAAAACCGTGACCTGATATAAGAGTGTCACTGAGTTTTTTTGTCCATTTGTCAATGAGTGCCTGACTGTCGCCCTTATGAATTTCATAAGGCTTAACCTGATTATCAAGCGACATAAGCATATCACCGTAAAGACCAGCCGCCGCAATACGACGTAAAAGCGGCAATGTAATAACAAAACCGCTGTTGCTTTCCAGTCCTGACATATTAAGCGATATTACGGGAACATTCGGAAAACCGGCTTTTACAAGTGCTTTTCTAAGAAGATGAATATAGTTTGATGCACGACAACCGCCACCCGACTGAGTAATCATAAGGGCAGTTTTGTTTACATCATATTTTCCGCTTTGCAGTGCGTGAATAAACTGACCTATAACAAGAATTGCCGGATAACAGGTATCGTTATGTACATATTTCAAACCGACCTGTGCAATTTCAGGGCCGTTTGTTTTCAGCAGTTCAACATTATAGCCGTAATATTTCAGGACATTTGTTATAATACTGAAATGCAGTTCCGCCATCATAGGCAAAAGTATTTTGTACCCCTCATCTTTCATCTGTTTTGTAAACATCAGTCTTCCGTTTTTATCATATACCAAATCAGCCATTTATTATTATCCCTCCCAGGCAGCGTGACGCTGCACCCAATTTGCGTTCAAAGTTATTGTTACCATTAAGTTCTTGTCCGCACCATCAGTTATTGTTATCATTTCACGCAACCATTAACTATTACAACAAACTAAAATCCAACGCACAGACTTATTGTCACAACAACTCCACTCTCCACACTCCACTCTAACAACAACTCCTAACTCCTAACTAATTTAAGTTGTTGCGAGCAGACTGCGGAGTCTGATTTTTACGGCACCGAGATTTGTAATTTCGTCAATTTTAATCTGTGTGTAAATTTTGCCGTTTCTTTCAAGAATTGCACGAACCTCGTCGGTTGTAATTGCGTCAATTCCACAACCGAATGAAACAAGCTGTACAAGGTTCATATTATCGTGTTTGCTGACGTAATCAGCGGCGGCATACATTCTTGAATGATAAGTCCACTGATTGAGAACACCCGTAGGAATTTTTTGTTCGTGACAGCTTACAACATCTTCTGAAACAATCGCAACATCAAAACTTGAAATCAGTTTATCAATGCCGTGATTTATTTCAGGGTCTGCGTGATACGGGCGACCGGCAAGAACAATAATTCTCTTGCCCTCTTTTTCGGCTCTTGCAATAATATCGTCACCGTATGCCCTGACTTTTGCAAGATAATTGTCGTTTTCAGCATAAGCCGCTTTTGCCGCCGCCTTTACATCTTTGAGAGTTATTCCGTCAAAATATTTCTGTAATTCTGCACATATCTTTTTCGGAAAATCTTTCGGGCGGTGTATTCCGACAAATTCAGAGAAAAATTTAACCTTGCTTATATCACGCATATTTGCCTTAATAACTTCGGGATAGTACGCAACAACAGGACAGTTGTAATGATTGTCGCCAAGATGTTCGTCAAAATTATATGACATACACGGATAGAATATTGTATCAATTCCGTTGTCAATAAGCCATTGAATATGACCGTGCATAAGTTTTGCCGGAAAACATACAGTATCTGACGGAATTGTCTGCTGTCCGTGAAGATAGATTTTTCTTGTTGATAATGGTGAAGTTACAACCTCAAAGCCAAGTTTTGTGAGGAATGTATGCCAGAACGGCAAGAGTTCATACATATTAAGTCCCATAGGAATACCGATTTTTCCTCTTGTACCTTTTTGCGACTTGTATTCCTGTAATAATTTCAACTTGTACTGATAGATGTTAAAGCTGTCATCGGGGGCTTTTTTTGTAACAGGACGTTCACAGCGGTTTCCGGCAATGAATTTTCGTCCGTCACTGAATGTATTTATCGTAAGACGGCAGTTATTACTGCAACCACCGCAATTTACGGATTTTATTTCGTGTTTAAATTCTGCAAGCTGTTTTGTGTCAAGAATTGTTGATTTTGATTTTCCGTCATAAAGTGACTGTGCATAAAGTGCCGCACCATAAGCACCCATCAGTCCCGAAATATCAGGGCGGATAACGTCAGTACCCATTTCCTGTTCAAACGCACGGAGTACAGCGTCATTGAGGAATGTTCCGCCCTGAACGACAATCTTTTTTCCAAGTTCGTCAGGACTTGAAACACGTATAACTTTATAAAGTGCATTTTTTACAACACTGAGGCACAAACCGGCAGAAATATCCTCTATTGTTGCACCGTCTTTCTGTGCCTGTTTTACGGAGGAGTTCATAAACACTGTACAGCGTGAACCGAGGTCAACAGGCTGTTTTGCAAGAAGTCCCATTTTTGAAAATTCTTCTGCGGAATAACCGAGTGCATTTGCAAAAGTCTGCAAAAACGAACCGCAACCCGACGAACACGCTTCATTAAGAAATATATTGTCAATAGCACCATTATGAATTTTAAAGCACTTAATATCCTGACCGCCTATGTCGATAACAAATTCAACATCAGGCATAAATTTCTTTGCCGCCGTAAGATGTGCTATTGTTTCAACAACACCAACATCTACTCCAAAAGCATTTTTGATTATTTCTTCACCGTATCCCGTTACGGCAGAACTGTTTATTTTTATATCTGGATTTATTTCATAAATATGCGAAATAAAGTCCTTTACAATCGGAACAGGATTGCCGCTGTTTGACATATATTCCGAATAAAGCAATGTTCCGTCACTGTCGGTAACTACTCCCTTTACAGTTGTTGAACCGGCATCAATTCCGACAAAAGCCTCGCCCTTAAAGCCTTTGAGTTCGCCTTTTTTAACTTTTGCACGGCTGTGTCTTTCACGAAATTCATCAAGTTCCTGTTGATTGTTAAACAGCGGCTTATTGAACGCAAAGTTGCCCGTACCTCTGTAAACTTCAATTTTATGTACAGCATTGTCAAAGTTAACTGTCTTTTCCGCACAAAGAGCCGCACCCATAGCAACATAATAAAGTGAATTTTCGGGGCATATCCCCTGTGTTTTCAAAGTTTTGTCAAAATCCAGTCTTAACTGCGGAATAAATGTCAAAGGACCTCCAAGATAGACAATTTTGCCCTTTATTTCACGTCCCTGAGCAAGTCCGGCAATAGTTTGGTTTACAACCGCCATAAAAATACTTGCGGCAATATCCGTCTTTTTTGCACCCTGATTTAAAAGCGGCTGAATATCCGTTTTTGCAAAAACACCACAGCGTGATGCGATTGTATATATTTTTTCGTGCTTTTCCGCAAGTGAGTTCAGTTCTTCAATCGGAACATTCAGAAGTGTTGCCATCTGGTCAATAAATGCACCTGTACCGCCGGCACACGAACCGTTCATTCGTACTTCCATACCGCCCGACAGGAAAAGAATTTTTGCGTCCTCTCCGCCAAGTTCAATAACAACATCAGTATTCGGAATAAATGTATTCGCCGCAACTCTTGTTGCATAAACTTCCTGAATAAAATCTATTCCACACGCATCGGCAACACCCATTCCGGCAGAACCCGACATTGCAATATACGCATTTTCCGCACCGGGTATTTCAGTTCTTATTCTTTTAAAAAGTTCCGATATTTTTTCTGTTATCTGTGAATAGTGTCTTTCGTATGTTTTATATAAAAGTTTATTGTTTTCGTCAAGGGCAACACATTTTACCGTTGTTGAACCTATATCAAGACCTATTTTAATCATAACACCGTTCTTCCTTTCAACAAAAGTGCAGGGCGGAATAATTTTTTCAAAAGTTCAGAAAATACCTTTATTAAGGCATTTTTCAATGTTTTATTACAAATTCCGATAAATTTCATTTTACAAGTCAATTATATTATTATATATCAGAAAAGCTCGGATTTTGTTCTTTTAAAGAATAATATCAACGAAATAACTGTCATAAATTTATATGATTTTCCCCGCAAAAACTATAATTCTTTATATACTATTGTAATTTTGTCAAAAATGTAATATAATTCTTTATGTATTTGAATGTTGAAAACTTTTGTTTTTTAAATAAATCCAATTTCAGAAACGGACAGAACTATATGTTTAAATTATACAATCACCTTAGCAAGCACAGGCGGCTTGTACTTTTTGTCTGTGATTTTTTGCTTTGGAATCTTTCATACTATATGTCCTTTGCGATAAACAGGAATAATTTCTTGCTGAAAAGTGACTTATCTGTTTTTTTGTGGGGATTTTTAATCGAGAATATTTGTTTTACAGCGGTGTTTCTTCTTTTCCGTCTTTATGACAAGCTGTGGCGGTATGCGGATATAGAGGACTTTTTCTATGCCGGTATTGCCTCACTTACGGCAAACCTTGTGTTTATGTCGTTTACAATGATAATAGGCAACGAACAGAACCGCCTTAATTTCGGGGCTCAGATATATATTTCGTTTGCACTGATGTCAACATTTTTTGTCCTTATGTTCAGGATTATCTACCGTCTTAACAAAATCCTTGAACGGCGTAATCTTGCCGGAAAAGCCAAAAAAAGACTGCTTATTGTCGGTGCGGGCGAGGGTGCATTATCCGTACTCAGCGAACTTTCAAAATCACCGGGAAACGAGTATATTCCGATATGTATTGTTGACGACGACAAGGAAAAACTACACAGAAGAATTGCCGGAGTAAAGGTTGCCGGAACTACCTACGAAATACCCGAAATATGCCGCAAAAACGATATTGAAGTAATACTCTTTACAATTTCACAGATAAGCGTTGCCGACAAAAAACGTATTCTTGACACCTGTTCAAAAACCCATCTTGAAGTAAAAATCATTCCTAATATATATAATCTTCTCACGTCGGGCGTACCGATTACATCATCAATCCGACAGGTTGAAGTTGAGGACTTGCTCGGTCGTGAACCAGTTGTATTTGATACCGAAAAATACGGCAAATATCTCATTGGTCAGACTGTTCTTGTAACAGGCGGCGGCGGTTCAATCGGTTCTGAATTATGCCGTCAGATTGCACGTCTTAAACCACGACATCTTATTATACTTGATATATATGAAAACAACGCATACGAAATTCAACAGGAACTTATAAGGACGCACGGCAGTGACCTTGATTTTGAAGTACAGATTGCCTCAGTCCGTGACAAGATGAAACTGAAACATATCTTTGAAACACGGCATATTGATGTTGTATTCCACGCAGCCGCCCACAAGCACGTTCCGCTTATGGAAACAAATCCCGAAGAAGCCGTTAAAAACAATGTTTTCGGCACACTCAATCTTGTTGAACTTGCTGACGAATATCACGTTAAAAATTTTGTGCAGATTTCCACAGACAAGGCTGTTAATCCTACAAACGTTATGGGTGCAACAAAGCGTATATGCGAAATGATTATACAGATGATGGGCAGACGCAGTAAAACAAATTTTGTTGCAGTGCGTTTTGGTAACGTTCTCGGTTCAAACGGTTCGGTTATTCCGCTGTTCAAGGAACAAATCCGTACAGGCGGTCCTGTTACTGTAACTCACCCCGACATTATCCGATATTTTATGACCATTCCGGAGGCGGTTTCACTCGTTCTTACCGCCGGCAGTCTTGCAAAAGGCGGTGAAATATTCATTCTTGATATGGGCGAACCTGTAAAAATACGTGTTCTTGCCGAAAATCTGATAAGACTTTCAGGCTTTAAGCCTTATGAGGACATCAAGATTGAATATACGGGACTCAGACCGGGCGAAAAGCTATTTGAAGAACTTCTGCTTAATGAAGAAGGCATAACAAAAACCGACAACAAGAAAATTTATATCGGTAAGCCGATTGAATTTGACAACGAAATGTTCTTCAAACATCTTACAAAACTCTATTATGTTGCAAAGCACAACGACAAAGACGATGTTGAAAAACTTATTGCTGAAATTGTTCCGACTTTCCACCACGCTCCACACGGAACAGACCCTCTCCCCGAAGAAATAAACACAGAGAAAAATTCATAATTCATAATTCATAATTCATAATTCATAATTATTATAAAAAAGTCTGACGCATTATTTGTTTGTGCGTCAGGCTTTATTTTTGATATAAAACACAAGAACGCAGCCAAAACTGACTGCGTTCTCGTGCAAAAGGAAGGGATAATGAAAAAACAAAAAAAGGGGAATTAGCAATTTTAATTGAAGGATTTTCTCCTATCAACTATATAATAACACATATATATTCATTTTTCAATAGATTTTTGAAATTTTTATCATTAAAATTAAAATCAGGTTATTATTGTTAATATATCAGCACTTTAAGAATTATTCTCCTCTGTCCTCTATGAGAACAGCGTCAACATTATAGCTGTACGGTTTGCCTGACGTATTTTCTGACGACCTGAAAAGTGTAAGTGTGACTTTGTCGCCCGGTTTGTACTGTTTCATTTCGTCAATAAACTCCGTTGAGTCCTTTATGGTTTTGTCGTTAATGGCAGTAATAATATCCTTTTCCTTTACGATAGTACCGTAAAGAGAACTTTTACGATTTATCTTTGTGATAATCATACCTTGCGGAATATTGTTTGTCTTTGACGCATAAAGCGTACAGGTTGTACCCTCTATTCCGAGTGTTCCCCTGTCGTTGACATATCCGTATTTTATCAGCTTATTCACTATATTTGCAACGGTATTGCTCGGAATTGCAAAACCCATACCCTCGTAGTCCGTACCTACCAGTTTTGCGGTATTTATACCGATAACCTGACCGTGTTCATTTATCAACGCTCCGCCTGAATTACCGGGATTGATAGCAGCGTCCGTCTGAATATACTTTACATATCCGTTTGATGACAGAACCCTGTTAAGTGCGGAAACTGCACCCTTTGTCAGCGAATTTGAAAATGCCGCACCGCCGGGATTGCCTATTGCATAGACTTCCTGACCTACAACAAGACCGTCAGAATCGGCAAAATCCGCCTTTGTAAGATTTTCAGCACTTATTTTCAGTACGGCAAGGTCAGTTTTTGTATCAATTCCGATAATTGTACCAAGATACTGTTCACCTGTACTGAGCGTAACCATAACGCCTGTATCTTTTGAGTCGTCAACAACGTGGCTGTTTGTTGCTATATATCCGTCTGATGAAATAATAATTCCCGAACCTTCGCCGCTTTCAGTAAGAGTATAGTCCGTGCCGGCCTCGTATGAGGTTATGCAAACAACTGACGGTGACGCTTTTTTGTATGCACTGTTTGCAGTCAGTGCTGATGATGTTTCAGCATAAGATGTCTGTTCTGTTGAAATCTGAGGTCCGTTTTCGTCGGCACTTACGTCGGGTGCGTCAGGCAGTGACGACGCAGAACCGTATGACGACTCAGCACCGCTGTTGTTCGGTATATTATCATCTATAAGGCTGTTATTGTTTTTATCGGGGTTTATGATAAAAATAACCAAAGCCACAATAACAACCAACAACACCGAACTGACACACCACAGGGCAACTTTCATACCGTTATGCTTTTTTGGTGGCTTGCCGTTATTATTCATATTCGGCTGATACTGATAACTGAAATTATTCTGATTATAATTCTGATTATTAAGATTAAAATTATTTGGATTGTATTGGTTATACCTCATATTGTTATAGCCGTTTTGCTGATTATTATATGAATTATAATCATTGTATGGTCTTTGCTGAGGATAATTATATCCGCCGTTGTTCTGGGAATGACGTACAGGCGGCATATTTTGTGAATTATTCATAAAGTCATTTTCATTACTGCCGTTTGTAAAATCACCGTTCTGACTGTTATATTCATTATAATTGTTTCCGCTGTTTTTTTCACTGTTGTCTGCGGTACTGTCCGAGTACATATCTTCAAATTCATCTGACATATAACATACCTCCTTTTTGGTTACATTATGTTAAGGAAGATTTTTTCTTTCCTGTTTTTTCTGACCATTTTGCTTTTTCGGAATATAGAATTTAAACTGACAATATTCACCGACAACACTTTCTGCGGTAATATCTCCGCCGTGAAGTCTTATTATACTTCTTACGAGATAAAGACCGAGTCCCAGACCTTTTTTATCCTTACTGCGTGATTTATCAGTTTTGTAAAACCTGTCAAAAATCAGTCCTATTTCCGCCTTTTCAATACCGTGACCGCTGTTAGTTATTGAAAAATCCGTGCGTTCGGAGTTTTCGGTAATATCAAACTCAATGTAGCCGCCTTCATTGGTGAATTTAACGGCATTTTCAATAAGATTATACACAACCTGATGTAAAAGGTCTTTGTCGCCGTAAACATTTTTCGGTGTTATTTTGTCAAGACCACGTATTTCAATATTCTTTTTGTCTATCTCCTGTTCAAAGGTAATAACCACAGTTACAAGAGTAGAAAAAAGGTCAAAGTTCTGATAATTCAGTTTCAGCTCACCGCTGTCAATCCTTGAAAGGTCAAGCATTGAACGCACAAGCCTTGAAAGACGCTTTACCTCGTCAGACACAATGTGAAGATAATAATCCTGTTTTTCGGGCGGAATAGTTCCGTCAAGAATACCGTCAATAAATCCCGATATTGTCGTCATAGGCGTTTTTAATTCGTGAGAAACATTCGCAACAAAACTTTTTCTTATTTGTTCGGAAGATGAAAGCGACTCCGCCATATTATTAAAAGCAACCGCCAGTTCGCCTATTTCGTCATTTGATGTTTCACTGACCCTTATACTGAAATCACCCTTGCCGAACTGTTTTGCCGCCTGTGACATCTGTCTGAGCGGTTTTACAAGATTATAAGAGAAAAGTCCTATTCCAAGAATAGAAATTGCAAGTGCGGCAAAAGCCGAAAGCACAAAGACTTTCAGCATCATATCGGTAAAACCCGCTATATCACTCATATCTGACGTGACAAATACAACACCCATAACCTTTTTACCATTGTTATAATATATCGGTCTTGCCGCAATATACCTGTCATAGTCATAAATTCCGCCAAGCGTTCCCTTTGAAAAATATGATGATTCCATTATTGATTTCTGTACTGCATCAGGGGCAACAATCATATTTGATATGACATTTTTTTCGTTGCTGACAACAAGTATAGACCTTGCATTTGTATTTGTGACAATAACATCAACACCGGCATCATTGACATAAAGTTTAAGAAAATCTGTTATTTCACCGGCACGGTTTATTGAAAAAGAATCTTCTCTGCCGTCAAGTGACTGATTTATCGCAACATTCGAGCGGATAAATTCAGCTATGTTTTCGGCACGACTGTCAAGGTCAATCCGTTTTTGGTTTGACCAGTAATTCGTAATGGTAATTATAAGTATTATTCCCAGAACAAGAAAACTGAAAAATACCATAATAAGACTGACGTTCATATATTTTTTGAACAAGGACTTTTTCGCAATAAATTTATTCTTTAACTTCAAACTTATAACCTACTCCCCATACAGTTTTCAATGCCCATTTGTCCGAAACACCTTCGAGCTTTTCTCTCAGACGCTTAACGTGTACATCTACTGTACGGGAATCGCCGTAATAGTCAAATCCCCACACTTCATCAAGAAGTTGGTCACGGGTAAACACTCTGTTCGGGTTGCTTGCAAGATGATAGATAAGTTCCATTTCCTTTGGAGGAGTATCTATCTGTTCGCCGTTTACTCTTAACTCATAATTTGTAAGGTTAATAACCAGTTTATCATAACGCACTTCTTTTTTAGCCGGTTCTGAATTAAGCTGCTGTTCACTGCCGTTGGCACGTCTTAAAACCGCCTTGATTCTTGCAACGATTTCCTTTGTTTCAAACGGCTTTACAACATAGTCGTCGGCACCAAGTTCAAGTCCGAGTACCTTATCAAAAACTTCACCCTTTGCGGTAAGCATAATTATCGGGCATTGTGATGTTTTTCTTATTTCTCTGCAAACCTGCCAGCCGTCAAGAACAGGCAACATTATATCAAGAAGTACAAGGTCAGGTTTTTCGGTTTTGAATTTTGTTACAGCCTGACCGCCGTCATTTGCAATAACAACATCATAGCCTTCCTTTTCGATATATAATCTTAAAAGTTCACATATATTTTTATCATCATCAACAACAAGAATTTTTCCCATACTCATAATTTACGACCTCACTTTATATTATTAAATCCGATTTTATCCTAACTTACAATAATATCATTATAACATAATTACAAAGCAAATGTATAGAGAAATTATAAATTTATTCTGTAAATAACCTTGATAATTCACAAAAGGGCTTGCGACAAAACCGCAAGCCCCGTGAATATATAAATACGATATTTATTTTATGTCACGCTTTCTGAATACCATAAGACCTATTGCACCTGTAACAACAATATATCCCAAACCTATAAGCAACGGAATGTATATTTCGCCGTCAAGACAGCTTTTTTCTACAATAGTAAATGTGTTCAATATCCAGAATCTTGAATAATTGCTGAAATTCTCGACAAACACGCCAAGTACCTGAAAGATTGATGAAACAAAAACAACAATACATATTGAAGTTGCAACGGAAACACCTGTTTTTCTGAACAGCATTGCAAACATCAGATACATTGACGCTGACGCAACAGCAAGAATCAAATATGTAAAAATCATTAAAATCATCTGCCATAAGCTGACATCAGTATTTGTCGGCATAGAAATGAACGCAACTATAATTCCGCCAATAACAAAAAGTGAAACAATAATAAGTGAGCTTACAACAGATACAATGAATTTTGAAATATATATCTGAGTTCTTGAAAAACCTCTTGAAACGGAATTTTTGAATGTTCCCATAGAATATTCAGAAGTGATGAAAACACAAATACATATTGCCGTCAGTATGCCGACATCAGAGTCAGTAAAAAGATAGTTTACCATTGACCATACGTTTCTTTGTGGGATTCCGCTTAATTCTAATATTGCATCTTCACCGCCCATAATTGACGACATCATACCAAGCTGACTTTCAATCATATTTATTGACATATTCATAATATATATCATCAAGGCACCGAAACATACGGCAATAATTGAACAGACAAGCAGCGTTTTGCCCTTGAACAGCTTTTTAAAATCCGCTTTGATAAGTCCTCCCATATTACATTCCCTCCATTTTCTTTACAAAATAAGACTCTGCACTGTTTTCCTGTGTTGAAATACCTTTTACCACAATTCCTGACTGGAAAAGTTTATTTGTAAGTTCGCCGATATTTTCAACCTTGTTGTCAAGAATTATTGCTCCGTCAGTCGCAAACGAAATATTGGCATTTTTGAGCATAGATGAAATAATTTCTGTGGCTTTTTGCGGATTATCCGTCTGAACGATTGTCTGTGTTCCGCATTTTTCGGCAAGTTCTTCTGCGGTAATTTCTTCAATCAGCTTTCCTCTTGAAATAATGCCGTAACAGGTCGCAATTTTTTCAAGTTCACCGAGAATATGGCTTGAAATGAATATTGTCTTGCCATAGTTATTTTTCAGATTGAGTATAAGTTCACGTATTTCAATAATACCTGTCGGGTCAAGACCATTGATTGGTTCGTCAAGAATAATAAACTCAGGGTCGCCGACAAGTGCCATTGCAATACCGAGTCTTTGTTTCATACCGAGTGAAAAATCCTTTGCTTTTTTCTTGCCTGTATCGCTAAGACCTACAACTTTCAGAATTTCGTCAATAGATTTTTTGTCTGCATTAAGCATTGTACAGTACAGGTCAAGATTTTCATAAGCCGTCATATTGGTATAAAGCGACGGACTTTCTATAAGACTGCCTGTTTTCTTTCTTGCGTTCTGAACGTTATCATCTCCAAGAAGTTTAAAACTTCCCGAAGTCGCCTCTGCAAGTCCGAGTATAAGGCGGATAAAGGTTGTTTTGCCGGCACCGTTTTTTCCGACAAAGCCGTAAATCTCGCCTTTTTTTATATTAAGGCTGACCTTATCAACGACATTTATTCCGCCGTAGTTTTTTGTGAGTTCATTGGTTTGAAGAACATAATCCATAAACATACCTCCATTGATTATAAATTTTCTTAATCGTTCTTTTCCTCAATTTCAATAATTATTCTTGATTTTTCAAGATACATTATTGTAAAGACTTCTCCTCTTTCCGCCTCGTCGTGCATTTTTGCAAATTCCTCAATGCTGAGTGCCTTGCCGTGAATATAACCGTCATCAAGTTTTATCCTGTAATTCACCGTCATCTGAAAATACCCGTCCTCCATTTCAAACAGCGGCACAATTTCAACGGTTTTGTATGCACGGTTTTCAATGTCCTCTTTTGCGACAGACTGCATTGCAAGCGGAAAACCCTTGATTTTTCGTTTTGCGGTTTCTCTGGTCATAAGCACTTCTCCTTTTTTCTTATTGTCGTTTTCAGAAAATCCTTATCGGCTTTTTGCACACGGTAAGAATCGCATATTTTCCTTATTGTGCGGTTGTATGTATCGTCATCAAGAACACCACTAAGAAGAAAAGCCTTTGTTTCTTCCGGGAATTTCACATAACAAACAGACACCGCCCACGCAACAGCCATTGACGAATAATATTTTGCTGTTTTAATTTCGGACAGCCGTTTTAATGTATATTCAATATACTCCTCATCAACAAAATAATCAAGCATAATTACTGCACCGAACCGCTGATAAAATTCTTTTTCTGAATAACAGTAAGACTCAATAAAATCCCACATAAGTGATTTGTTTTTGCTTATGAATTTCAAAGACGCACAAAAGCTGTCACACACAGACCAGTTATTTATAAGCGGCACAAAATCAGAAATAAGTTCAAACCGCTTTTCTGTATCAATCTTCAATGCACCGATAACCATACCTCTCAGCATTGTTTCTTCAAAATATATGTCCTCTCCGTCAAAACAAGACAAATCGTCATTCACGGCAATTTCAGCCGCTAATTTTCTTAATTTCGGTAGTCTTACACCAAGCATATTATCACTGTTCGGAACAAGTGCTGACGAAAACTCTCTGTATTTATTTTCTGAAAGGGATATTAACTTTTCCCTGATTTCCTGTTTCATAAATTTATTATTATACTTTCCGTATATTTTAATTTTATTATTCTTACAGTAATATACTATTAGTATTTTAATTATTTTATATACACTATGTAATTATATACTTATTGTATAATCTTATCATTACTTTTAGTATAATATACATATTGTTTATATTTATAATAATTTACTATAAGTATATAAATAAAATTTAAAAATTGCTTTCGTTTTCGTACTGATTTACAACATCAATAAATATCTGTCCGTAACGTCTTATTTTTTCTTCGCCCATACCGCTGATTTTGCTTAAATCCGTAATTTTTCTCGGTCTGTATGCCGCAATTTCTCTTAGTGTTGAGTCGCTCACAACAGCATACACAGGTACACCGTTATTCAAAGCAAGTTTAAGACGCTGTTTTCTCAGTCGTTCAAATAATGCCTCATCAACAAACAGTTTCTTTGAATCTGCACGAATAATCGTATGTTCGGAATAATTTTCAGCACTGTCACCGTTGCATACACTGCAATTATTGCACGGCGGAATAAATCTCTCACCGAAATATTCCAACATTCTCTTACGCAAACAAACAGTTTTTGATGTTGAATAAAAGGTCATAAGTTTCAGCTTTTCAAGTTCGGTTGCAAGATACTCTTCTTTTTGTTCGTCATTCATATTTTCACTGTCGGCACTTTTTTGAATGAGATATTCATTTATTCTGACATCTCTGCCGCTGTAAAGAAGAATACACTCCGACGGTTCTCCGTCACGACCGGCACGACCGGCTTGCTGATAATATTCTTCCATATTCTGAGGCATATTGTTATGTATAACATAGCGTACATTCGGCTTGTCGATACCCATACCAAAAGCATTTGTCGCAACAATAATTTTTGTGCGGTCATATATAAATTCATTCTGATTATGAGTTCTGTCGCTGTCACTCATTCCGGCGTGATAAGGCAATGCGGAATATCCGTTGTCAATAAGCATAGCGGCAATTTCGTCAACAGCCTTTCGGGTTGCACAATATATTATGCCTGATTTATCTTCATTCTTTGAAACATAATTAAGAATAAACCGATTTTTGTCCAAAGGCTTGTATATGCCGAAAAACAGATTTTTCCTGTCAAAGCCTGTTGTCAGCGTAAACGGATTTTGAAGTTTAAGATTATTTATGATGTCATTCTTTACTCTTTTTGTAGCTGTTGCCGTAAAAGCCGCAACAACAGGGCGAACAGGCAATTTGTCGATAAAATCCGCAATCTGCATATAACTTGGTCTGAAATCGTGTCCCCATTGTGAAATACAGTGTGCCTCGTCAACCGCAATAAGTGATATTTTCTGATTACAGGCAAAGTCAATAAAACTATCCGTTGTCAGTCTTTCGGGGGCAACATAGATAATTTTATATATTCCTTTTCGTGCATTTGCTATTGCCATATCCATTTGTCGTGGTGTCAGTGAACTGTTAAGGTATGCCGCACGAACTCCCATTGAAATCAAGGCTCTTACCTGGTCTTGCATAAGTGAAATAAGTGGCGAAATTACAAGAGTTATTCCGTCAAAAACAAGTGCCGGAATCTGATAGCATATTGACTTTCCGGCACCTGTTGGCATAACGGCGGAAATATCCCTGTGAGCAAGGATATTGTTTATAATTTCCTCCTGACCGTTTCTGAACGAATCATAGCCGTAATATTTTTTTAAAATTGCATAAATATCGGTCAAAAGTATTTCACCGCCTTTTAAAGTATTTATTTTGTCAGAACGTGTCTGCAATAGCTTGTTTTGTGGCATTTCGGACATTTAAGACGGCGTTTTGTGATAGTATGAGAACCCATAATATAAGACCGCATATCAGGCACAAAGCGTTCTTTACATTCGGGACATTCAAAAGCCCCAGCCTCTCTGTCAAGAACACAGGCAACAATAACTCCCGAAATTATTACAAAAATGCCTATACCTATTAAAGTAACTCTCAGCCATACCGACATTTCAAGTATTCCCGACAACAGAAACAACGGCACTGCCGAAACAAGCACCAACACAGCAACCATTGCAGACAAGATAATTTTCTTTTTGCTCTCCTGAGCCTCTTTTACTAAATTCACCATATTCTCCTCCGCTTTCTTTTTGTAGTCTGCCTCCTGTAATCTTTCGCCCGACAATAACTCATTTACGGTTATGCCAAGTTCATTACATAGCGGCAATAACAATGAAATCTCAGGGAAACCGTTTCCACGTTCCCACTTTGAAATTGTTTTATCGCTGATATTAAGAATTTCCGCTAATTGTCTTTGTGTATAACGTTTCTTTTTTCTTTCGTCAGCGATAAATTTCCCAATTTTAATCTGATCCATTTGTTACCTCCTTTCTGACATCATTGTAGGACATCAAAAAGTAAATTTACACCTACGGTGCGTAGAATATGGTGAATTTAAGCGGATTCTACTAAGCGTAGAACTCCTGTTTCTGAGTATAATTTATTGTTTTTGCTTTTTCATAATTACAAGCTGTATGATATTCAGTGCAATAATGACAGCAAACAATGCTATGTTAACTCCAAGACGCATTGACCAACCCTCTGTAATAATTGCCATAACCGCAAAGAACACTCCGCATAAAGCAACAACAGCAAATATAACTTCCATAACCAATATAAATCTGCTAAGACCTTTCATAAATAAGCCCCCTGTTTAATTGTTTTTATTCATTTCATCGTGGTCAGCTTTTACTGCCTTGTAAAGCTCCACGCTGTTCCAGTTCATATTTGTAGGAGTAATAACAGCCTTCAAAGCAATTTTGCCTATACCGTTTTTGTTCAATGCACGGACAAGTGCGTCAATTTTTGCACTTGTAAAGCCGCCCATAACTATCATTTCATCATTAAATCCGTCACCGTCATATTTTTCCTCAACAGGTTCAATACCCTTAATACCAGCAAGAACACCTATCGGCTGAGAAAAATCCTCTTTGCTTACGGTTTTGAGAAAAAATTTCAGCGGCAATAAAGCCCTCTTTACTTTCGGCAAACGGTCACTGTCAAAATTATAAAGCAACACTGTTTCTCTCACTATATCTTCACCCCTGAATTATATATACTGACCTTTCGCACAACTCCACACTCCACTCTCCACACTCCACACTGAATTATTCGGTGTCGAGTTTGAGGACAGCCATAAATGCCTCTTGCGGAACTTCAACCGTTCCAAGCTGACGCATACGCTTTTTGCCCTCTTTCTGTTTTTCAAGAAGTTTTTTCTTACGGGTAATGTCGCCGCCATAGCATTTTGCAAGAACGTCTTTTCGCATTGCCTTTACTGTTTCACGTGCGATAATTTTTCCGCCGATACAAGCCTGAATCGGCACTTCAAAAAGCTGTCGTGGAATATTCTCCTTTAATTTTTCAGCCATTTTTCGTCCTCTTGCATAAGCCTTGTCAGCGTGAATAATAAACGACAATGCGTCAACAACTTCACCGTTCAGCATTATGTCAAGTTTTACAAGTTTTGACTCCGCATAGCCTGTAACCTCATAGTCAAATGACGCATAACCCCTTGTGCGTGATTTAAGCGTATCAAAAAAATCATATACAATCTCAGCAAGCGGCAATTCATAGTGAATGTCCACTCTGTCAGCGTCAATATATTTCATATCCTTGAATGTTCCTCGTCTGTCCTGACAAAGTTCCATAATATTTCCGACATATTCAGACGGTGCATAAATATGTGCGTTTGTGATAGGTTCTTCGGCTTTTGCGATAAGTGCCGTTTCGGGATAGTTAGTCGGATTGTCTATCATTTCGACAGTACCGTCAGTTTTTGTTATTCTGTAACTTACGCTCGGTGCTGTTGTGATGATGTCAAGGTTGTACTCTCTTTCAAGACGTTCCTGTATAATCTCCATATGGAGAAGTCCGAGAAATCCGCAACGAAAACCAAAACCAAGTGCAACAGATGTTTCAGCGTCAAACGATAATGATGCATCATTAAGCTGTAATTTTTCGAGAGCCTCACGCAAATCGCCGTATTTTGCACCATCAGCCGGATAAATTCCGCAAAAAACCATAGGCTGTACAGAACGGTATCCCGGCAAAGCTTCATCTGCCGGATTTGACGCAAGAGTCACTGTATCGCCTACACGTGCGTCGCTTACGGTCTTGATTGATGCGGCAATATAGCCAACTTCACCGGCATAAAGTGCCTCAGTCGGTTCAAGATTTTTTGCACGCATAAATCCACATTCAACAACGGTAAATTCCGAACCAGTTGCCATAAGACGAATTGTGTCGCCAACGTGAAGTTCGCCCTCTTTAAGACGAACATATATTATAACACCCTTATAGCTGTCATAATATGAATCAAATATAAGTGCCTGTAAAGGCTTATTGTTGTCACCCTGTGGCGACGGAATAAGTTTCACAATCTGCTCCATAACCTCGTGAATATTTATTCCCATTTTTGCCGAAATAAGCGGTGCGTCGTCAGCCGGAATACCGATTACATCTTCAATTTCCGCTTTTACCCTGTCGGGTTCGGCACTCGGAAGGTCAATTTTGTTGATTACAGGCACAATTTCAAGACCGGCATCAACTGCAAGATAGGTATTTGCAAGAGTCTGTGCCTCAATTCCCTGTGATGCGTCAACGACAAGAACAGCACCCTCACAAGCCGCCAGTGAACGTGACACTTCATAGTTAAAGTCAACGTGACCGGGAGTGTCAATAAGGTTGAATATATATTCTTCGCCGTCGTCAGCGTGATAAAGAAGTGTTACAGCGTGAGCCTTTATTGTAATTCCTCTTTCACGTTCCAAGTCCATATTGTCAAGTAACTGGTCTTCCATTTCACGAATTGCAACGGATTTTGTCTGTTCAAGCATTCTGTCGGCAAGAGTTGACTTACCGTGGTCAATATGGGCAATAATGCTGAAATTTCTTATTTTATTTTTATCAAATGCCATTTTATACACCTGCTTTTGTCAAAAGTATTATTTATGTTTTCGCTTTACATACAGGTTTATTATAACATATAATCAATACAAATGTAAATCATACAAAAATATACTCATAGTATTTACTTTCAGAATAAATACTATGAGTATAAATATTAAAACGTTGAATTATTTAAGAACTATAACGCTGTAAGCCGGAAGTGTTACCTGTGAACCGTTTACAGCAAAGTCAGTTATCTTTGATTCTTCGGAAGTTTCAGCCGAACTTTCAGTACCTGTTCCAAGGTCAAGCAAATCATCAACCGCCGCTTTTGTGTCATCTTGCATATCGCCCGAATCAGCAACAGCATATCCACGAACCTCAGATACAGTGAACTTATCTGACGGTATTGTTACTGTTTCGCCTTTGCCCGAAACATTGTAAATTACCATAACTTTTGAATCGTTATAGCTTGAAACATAGCCTGAAACAGCCTTGTTTCCAAGGTCAACCGCTGTTATATCTCCTCTTGCAATTTCAGGGTTCTGATTTTTGAGAGCGATAACTCTCTTATAGAAACTGAGAAGTGAATTTTCATCTTCAAGCTGTTCCTTTACACTCTTTTCGGGGACATCTCTGTTTGTGGACTGCGGAATAGATTTTACATAACCCTTTGCATCCTTTGACTCCCAATACATACCTGTACGCTTGTCGGGGTCTGTCTTTGAACCTGTCATACCGATTTCTTCACCATAATAAATGAACGAGTTGCCCGGTGCAAGAATATACATTGCCGCCGCCATCTTTTTTGATGTCAGTGTTGAAAGGAATCCGGCACTTCTTGCGGTATCGTGGTTTGAAATAAACGGTGCGTCAATGGCATTCGGATTGCTTGCCTTGATTGTATCTTGCCATTTTTCAAGTGACTGTGCATAACCAAGAGCGTCTTCCTTATTCAATGAAGTGTTTACACGACCTGTTGCACCTTGCATATCAAAGTTAAAGAAACTGTCAACGCCTGACTTATAGTAATTAGCAATTACACCTGATGCGTCCCAACATTCGCCAACCATATATACATCGTCTTTTACACTCTTTGCATAGTCATAGAGCCATTTAAGGTCTTTTACGGAATCTTCTGTTCCTGTGCTTTCATAATATTTTACTGCATCAAGGCGGAAACCGTCAACACCCATATCAAGCCAGAATTTCACAATATCTTCAAGTTCACTTCTGACTTTTTCATTTGTAAGGTTAAGGTCAGGCATATCAGCATCAAATTCACATTCATAGTACCAGTCGCCTACACCGGCTTTATTCCAACCTTTTTCATCATTGTTTTCCTTGAAATGATAATACTGAACATATCCGTCAGTTTTTCCGGCTTTGAGTTCCTCAATAGCTTTCTGATACCATTCGTGCTGTCTTGACGTATGGTTGATTACAAAGTCGATAATCACATTGATGTTACGTTTGTGAGCCTCTGTGAGAAACTCCTTGAAATCGTCCATTGTGCCGTAAGCCTTATCAATGGCTTTATAGTCGGAAATATTATACTTGTGATATGACGGTGAAGGCATAATCGGCATAAGCCATATACCCTCTACACCAAGGTCGGTTGTAGTTTTTGTGTCACCATCGTTAAGATAGTCAAGTTTTGATGTAATACCTTTAAAGTCGCCTATACCGTCGCCGTCTGAGTCATAGAAAGAGTACGGGAAAATCTCGTAGTATGTTCTGTACTTATCCTTTGAAAGTTCATAAGAAGTGGTTGTGAAACCGCCGTTTTCGGGCAGTTTGATACTTTCGCCTGACGCTGACTGTTCGGAAGTACTCTGTGTTGGTGTCTGAGAATTTGTGTTGGCAGTGCCGTTGTTACAGCCGGCAAGAACTGTTCCGGCAAGCATTGCACAGACAAGTCCGATTGAAATAAACTTTTTTGATGACATTTTATTTCTCCTTTTCAAAATATTCTTATAAAGATAAAGCAGGGAGCATACAGCGTCCCTGCTTTGAAATAATTGCCTGAAAAATCAGCCCTTTACGGCACCGCCTGTTACACCGGCAACATAGAATCTCTGCATAATTACAAAGAGAATTGTAATCGGAATAGCAACAACAACCGCACCGGCACAGAATGTTGTAAAGTATTCATAAACTGACTCTTTGTCAAGCATCTTATAAAGACCTGCGGCAACTGTAAGGTTGTCCATATTATCTTTCATAAAGTAGCTTACGAAGATGTAGTCTGTCCAAGGTGAGATAAATGTTGTAAGAGCGGTATAAACTATGATAGGCTTTGAAAGCGGAAGAATAATCTGCCAGAAAATCTGACTTCTTGTTGCACCGTCAATTTTCGCCGCCTCATCAAGAGAACGTGGAATCGTGTCAAAATAGCCTTTTGCAACCTGATAGCCAAGACCTGCACCTGCTGAATAAACAATTACAAGAGCAAAGAGTGACTGACCGAGATTGAGCATTTCCATAATTGCATAAACAGCAGCCATTGACATAAAGCCAGGGAACATACCAAGGATAAGACCAAGGTTAAGGAATGTCTTACGGCTCTTGAAACGGAGTCGGCTGAATGCGTAGCTGACCATAAGTATAAAGAGAGTTGAAATAATGCAAGAGAAAATAGCGATGATGAGTGTGTTCATAAACCATCTGCCAAACGGGAAAGTTTCGTTTGTAAAGAGGTTTACATAGTTGTTGAATGTCCACTCGTGAGGAAAAATGTAATCAACATATTTACCTTTTTCGCCTCTGAATGATTGAAGAACAAGCCATACAATCGGGAAAATCCAGATGACAACCATTACGGCAAGAATCACATACACAATAGCATTGATTGTTTTGTTTTTTGCAGCATAGCCGCCCTGTTTTTTGCTTGTTGAAGGAGAATTTTGTACTGTAGTTGTCATGAGAATTCCTCCTCGTTCTTAGAAGCTTTTGACATATTGAATGTAATCAAAGAACCGATAGCACAAATAAGGAATACCATAATACCGATAACGGCAGCAAGGTTGTAGTCCTTCTGATTAACTGTAAGTTTGTACAGCCATGTTACGAGAAGGTCAGTCTGACCTGCCTGATAATATTCTGTGGTGTTCGGTCCACCGCCGGTCAGGAGGAAGATAACGTTGAAGTTATTGATGTTGCCGACGAATGTTGTGATAAGATAAGGTGTTGTTACAAAGAATATGTACGGGAAAGTAATCTTAGTGAACTGCTGGAAGGCGTTTGCACCGTCAATACGGGCACTCTCATAAAGATCCTCAGGGATATTCATAAGAAGACCACTGGAAATAAGCATTGTATAAGGAACACCAACCCAGATGTTTACTATGATAACTACTACTTTCGCCCACATAGGATCAGTAAGGAACGGATAGTTTGTACCGAGCATAAGGTTGAGTGAGCCTTCGTTCTGGAGGAGCTGGTTCATAAGAAGAAGTGTTACGAACTGCGGAACAGCAGCTGTGATAACGAGCATTGTTCTCCAGAAGGATTTGAACTTGATACCCTTCTTATTGATAAGAAGTGCAACGATAATACCGAGGATATAGTTTGTAAATGTAGCAAATATAGCCCAGATAATTGTCCATACAAGGATATTTCCGAATGTACGTGATTTGAGTGGGTTTGAATAGAATACATCTGCGAAGTTATCGAAACCAACCCACCAGAAAAGTTTTGCAGGAGCCTGGTGACTCTTGTCGTAGTTAGTGAATGCCATAAAGATTGTAAATACAATCGGAAGAACCGTAAATACAAGAAGAAGAAGTGACGGAAGAGCAAGAAGTGTAACGTGGAAACGCTCATCAAAGAACATCTTTATTTCACGTCCGAAAGAAAGAGGCTTTTTGCCCATTGCTTTTTGTTCCTGTGTGTAGTATGCACTCTTTGTATTTACAACATAAATAGCAATAAATGCTATTGTGATAAGCACTGTAAGTACACCGAAAAGAAGAATGTGCATTGAGTTATCGCCGTAAACGGTTTGTTTAACACCGAAAATGTCATTAGGGTCGGCAATTTCTGTTGTAACGGCACTACCTAAAACACCGTCCTGAATGATACCCTCATCAGGAATCATAACACCGTTGCAATAGAACTTTGAAAGCTGACCTATGCCAAAGAAAATCATATAAGCAAAATATGAAACTTCAACGGCAAGGAAAATCACACCTTTGATAATCTGACCGTGCAGCATATTGCCTGCACCCATAATTATGTAAGAAAGTTTTGTGCCTATGTCACCCTTTACAAAACGGCTTCCGAAATTCTGGAAACCGTGTGCGATTCCCATAAATATCTTTTTTAAGAATCTTCCTACCATTGTGAAGAAAGCAACTATTGCTCCCGGTATTCCGGTAAAGAAGGACTTGATTTTGTAAAGGATTCGCTGACCTTTGGTCATCTGGACATAATCAAGAAAATCCATTCATATACAACTCCTTTATATTGTTTTTTATCCGAAATAATTCTTTTACCGTCAAATATGAGCAGTCTGCATAACAGCCACAGACCGCCCATAATTTGTATTAACAAATAAACGGACTATTGAATTACTGGAATGATGCAACAACTTCTGAGAGTTTCTGTTTGATCTGATCGTCGCTGAGTTTACCGTTAGCAGCGTTGATGTCGCTTCCGATTGAACCAACAGGAGTCCAGTATTTACCGCCTACGCAGCTCTGCGGATGTGAAAATTCACGCTGAGCGTCAACTGCCAGGATAGCCGGGTTATTTTTGATTTCATCTGATTCAAGAGATTTCTTGTTTGTAGGGAGAAGTCCACGTCCAACGACCTTACCGTCTTCGCTGCCTAAATTACGGATTGTCTGTGAGTCCTCACTTGTGAGGTAATAAGCAAGAACCTGAGCGGTAAGCGGATAGCTTGTGCTTGATCTTACTGCCATAATCTTGTAACCACCAAAACTTTCGAGCTGTTTCTGTTCACCGTCCATAAGAACTGTCGGAAGTTTTGCAGCACCTACGTTTTCTTCACCGATTGCATCTCTGATAGCTGCACCGTTCCATGTACCTGTTACGGCTGCTGCAATAGTACCTGACTTGAATCCCTGAATAACAACGCTGTCATCACCTGTACCCTTAAAGCCCTTGTTTGTCTTTTCAGCAAGGTGGCACATAGCCTTAACTGCACTTAATCCCTTGTCGCTGTCAAAGTCTGCTGACTGAACACCATTTTCAAGTTTTATCTCACAGCCTGCTGTGAAGAAGAAACCTGTGTTGTACCAAGCGTTATCAATAGCCATAAGAACGTTCTTGTTCTGCTGAGCTGCTATATCTACGAGTGAATCGAATGTTGCGATGTCCTTTTCGTCCTTATAAACTCTCTTGTCGTAGTAAAGGAAGAAACCGTTATCAGATGTCTTCGGGAAAGCATAAAGCTTGCCGTCAATCTTACAAGCTTCGATTGAAGCGTCTGTGTTGTCATTTGCTACATTACCGGCAAAAGCTGTTCCGACTTCTGCAACAGCCTTCTGTTCAACAAGTTCACGAAGATTGTTGTCTGCAAGGCTGAATACATCTGCACCCTTTGTAGGATCCTGAAGAATCTGGTCGCCGGCATTGTCCTCACCGATACCCGGAAGAACTGTAACTTTGAGTTCATATCTGCTGTCAGAATATTTTTCCACAAACTTCTGAGCAAGATGTTTTTCGAGATTACCGTCATTACTTGCACACCAAACTTTGAGTTTAACTACGTTGTCTGTCTTTTCTGCCTCTGATGCGATTTTGTCTTTAATTTTTGTAGTCATTTCTTCGCCCAGAATATCAACTGACTGAGCTGCTGTTGAATTTTCACCTGATGATGCCTGTGACTCTGTGCCTGATGTTGCCGGAGTCTGTGACTGTGTACCTGATGCAGCAGGAGCCTGTGACTGCTGACTGCCCGAACCTCCGCAACCTGTAAGAGCTGTTGCAGCCATCATTGCTGTAAGTACGATAGCGACTGCCTTTTTAGAATTATGTGCCATAATTGAAATTCCCTCTTTCTGAAAAAATAAAAAATAATTTTTTGTCTGCACCTTCGTGCCCTAACGGCATAAAAATCCCTGATTTATTCACTGAACGCATAGAAAATCAAGGCATTCTGTCTGCCACCATAACAATAATATCATAGCGTCGGTTTAATTGCAACTGCTTATTGTCAATTTTATCAATGTATATAAAATAAAAGGATTATATTTATGCACTTTACCACTACAATATTATCTTTTTAAACGTTTTCAATAAATTTAAAATATTTTTTTGTTTATTATATCAATAATGTTCCTGTTGAAATTGCACAAATCATTTTTAAGTGAAATATTGATCATATTTCTTATATGTTAAATTTCCTGTGTTTTTATGTTAAAAATATCATTTTCAGGCATAAATTTTCCCACATTATGTCAAAATACACAAAGTATAATTTTATATTTGTTGCATAACGATATGTTAAAATTTTTGTATAATATACCAAAAAATTGTTGAAAAAAACTTGAACAAGCTGTTTTTTCTATAAACAATAACTGATTTTAATAACATTCTGTAAAAATTTTTTCAAAAAATTTACAATCCGTAAAATATTTTTTAAAATAAAATCCTGAATACTGCAATAATTATAAGTATAATTCCCGACGCAATATTAAAATATTTTTGCTTTATATTGTTGATTCCGTAAAATTTTTTACCGATTTTTGCTCCACAGCACAAAAATATCAGTTGAAAAATACCACACATAACGGGAATCAGCACTTCCGAACCGCCGCCGGCTCCTGCTCCCAGTCCCGCCGCAAAGGAATCCGCCGACAGTGCAATACCAATATAACAAGCCTCCGCAAAATCCACCGCTGATGAGCGGTCTATGTCACATTCAGCCGGATTTCGTATAATACTTATCGTAATTCCGAGTGGCTTTACCGCAAGCGTAAGTATGTTTTCTCTGCGTGGTTTCGGAGGTTTTTCCGCCTTTTCCGAAAACGCTCCGTATATTACATAAACCCCCAGTGCGAACAGCATTATTATTCCGATAAGGTTTCCTACCCATAACGGCAGAAAATCCGATATTACCGAACCGAGAAAAACCGCTGCGGCAGTTATAACAGCCGACACAAAACATATCACAAGCCTTGCTGTAATTGAAGTTCTTATGCCCCTCAGTTCACACGCAATACCTATTGCAAAAGCGTCCGCACTCAGTGCCATTGACAGCAACAGCATTTCAAAAAAGCTCATACTTTCACCGTCCCCATAAGCATAGTTCTTTTCCATACTATGCAAAAACAGCGTAAAGAGTTAGGAGTCAGGAATTAGGAGTGAGGAGTTATTGTCGGATAATTTTACAGAAAAGTTAATATATATTAAAGATATGAAACGAGGGAGTGAAATTATGGAATGGCACAGTATGTCTTGCAGTAAGGCAATAAATAAACTGAATACTGACGGCAAAAAAGGACTTTCGTCAGGTGAGGCAAAAAAACGTCTTGAAAAATACGGATATAACAGACTTGAACAGAAAAAGAAAAAAGGCATTATCTTTAAATTCTTTTCGCAGTTTGCCGATTTTATGGTTCTGATACTTCTTGTTGCGGCAGCTATTTCATTTTTTACGGCAATAGTTGACGAAAACGGTGATTTTATCGACCCGATTATGATTTTGCTGATTGTAATTCTTAATGCCGTGACAGGAACAATTCAGGAATGTAAAGCTGAAAAAGCCATTGACGCTCTAAAAGAACTTTCAGCACCACATTCACGGGTTATACGTGACGGCAAAATCAAAACTGTTCTTTCAGATGAACTTGTGCCGGGCGATATAATTTCCGTTGAGGCTGGCGACCTTTTGTGTGCTGACGCAAGACTTATAGACGGCTTTTCGCTTAAAGCTGAGGAATCCGCCTTAACAGGCGAATCCGTCCCCTGTGAAAAACACCCCGACGCAATATGTCCACAGAACACCCCTACTGCCGACAGAGTGAATATGCTGTACTCATCAACCTTTGTCAGTGCCGGACACGGAACAGCCGTTGTCGTTGAAACAGGTATGAATACTCAAATCGGCAAAATTGCGTCTATGATAAACAACGAGGAAATTCCGCCGACACCCTTGCAGAAAAGTCTTGCAAAAACAGGCAAGCTGCTCGGAACAGGTGCAGTAATTATATGTATAATTATTTTTGCACTCGGAATGTTGCAAAAAGTACCGCCACTTGATATGTTTATGATTTCGATAAGCCTTGCCGTTGCCGCAATTCCTGAGGGACTTCCGGCTATTGTGACAATCGTGCTTGCACTCGGTGTACGAAAAATGGCACTTCACCGTGCAATAGTCAGACGGCTTTCCGCTGTCGAAACTCTCGGCAGTGCAACGGTAATATGTTCCGACAAAACAGGAACTCTCACACAAAACAAAATGACCGTTGCAAACATTTCAACTTATGACGGTACGGTATCCGCACATTCCGACAGCGGAACATTCATACTTTCGCTCTCCTCTCTCTGCAACAACAGTGTATTATACAAAAAATCAAACGAATATCACGCTGACGGCGACCCTACCGAAACAGCACTCGTTATTGCCGCCGCAAATGCCGACAGACCGAAAAACTCCCTTGATGAACAGTTCGGACGTATAGGTGAAATTCCCTTTGATTCAAAACGTAAGCGAATGACAACAATTCACCGTCTTTCAACAGGCGGATACCGCATTATTACAAAGGGTGCAGCCGATATTCTGCTTTTGCTGTGTAATTTTGTCCGCACAGAAAACGGCACAATACCGATAAGCGACAGCATACGTCGCCGCCTGTTATCCGAAAATGACTCTCTTGCACAAAAGGCAATGCGTGTAATAGCCGTTGCATACAGGGACAGCGGAACTATTCCGACACTTGATGATTCAGCCGAAAAAGGACTGATATTCTGTGGCTTTATCGGTATGACTGACCCGCCACGACCACAGGCAAAAGGTGCAGTAGCACAATGCAAAAAAGCCGGAATACGTCCTGTAATGATAACAGGCGACCACATCATCACAGCAAAGGCAATAGCCTCACAGCTTGGGATTTTCACTGAAAAAGACAAGGCTATAACAGGCACCGAGCTTGACAAACTCAGTCAAAACGAACTTCAACAACAGATATACAATTATTCGGTTTTTGCCCGTGTTTCCCCCGAACACAAAGTACGTATAGTAAAGGCTTTTCAGGCACGTGGTGATGTTGTGGCTATGACAGGCGACGGAGTGAATGACGCTCCGGCTCTCAGTTGTGCTGACATTGGCTGTGCTATGGGAATGGGCGGAACAGATGTCGCAAAAAATGCAGCTGATATGATTCTTACCGATGATAACTTTGCAACAATCGTTGAGGCTGTCGAACAGGGACGGGGAATTTTTGAAAACATACGCAAAACTATACATTTTCTTCTTTCAAGCAATATCGGAGAAATTCTCACCGTACTTTGTGCGTTTCTTCTGCGTTTGCCCTCTCCCTTGCTTGCAATACAGCTTTTGTGGGTTAATTTAGTAACGGATTCTCTCCCCGCCCTTGCACTCGGTGTTGAACCGCCCGACCCTGATATAATGGAAAAAAAGCCGTCAGACACCCGTCACAGCATATTTTACGGCGGTATGTCATTCAACATAATAATTGAGGGTTGTTTCATAGGTGCTATTGCATTTTTAGCGTTTACAATAGGACGGATATTTTTCGACAGCGGCGGCGACCTTATTGTAGGGCGTACAATGACCTTTGCCGTACTGAGTTTAAGTCAGCTTGTACATTCTTTCAATCTTCACAGTGAAAAATCAATCTTTGAAACAGGCATTTTCAGCAATATAAAACTTATAGGGGCATTTATTATCGGAGTAATTATGCAGGTTACGGTAATTTCCGTTCCGGCACTTTCGTCAATATTCAAAGCTGTACCGCTTACACCGTTTCAATGGTTTATTACCGTACTGCTGTCAATATCACCGCTTTTAATTGTTGAAACAGAAAAATTCTTTCAAAACCGCAAACACTGATTTTACATCAAAAATGACAATGGGGAAAAAGCAAACATATACTTTTTCCCCATTATCTATATCAAGCGGTCTTGGGATTCCTGTTCCGCATATTTATATTATATGTATAAACCTTTTGTATGTTACCAACGCAAACATATTTGATGTTCAAATCAGATATGTTTGCGTTTTGTTACATATTTTTTATTTTAGTGTTGGAAAATTAGAAAAAATGCTGTATAATAAGACTATTAACTTTTATAAGGAGGACAAATAATGACAGTCAACACACAACACATAGTTACCATTGCCGCCTATATGATAGGCATTAAGAAATCATTGCTTGAAGATATGTTTTCAGGTGATATTGAAAATCTGCACGAACTTTATTCCGACAGAGAAGCAACAATTATCCGTAATTTATCAAAATTGCGTACAAGCCTTATGCTTAATTTCAGGAAAACCGATAATGAAATTAAGTACAATATGAAAAATCTTGATAAACTTGACTGGTTTGACAAAGAGGATATAAAGCAACTGGCAGATTATGGCATTAAAATTATTCACAGTAACTACAACGCACAAAAATATACCGAACTGGTCAACAAATACATAAACGAAAATATAGGAAACTGTCAGAGGCTGTTTCCTGAATGGGTGAACTGGAATTATATCAAAGACCTGTTTGCTATTCCGGGCTATACAAAGAATGATGTGCTGAAAAAAGAATTTGCAAAATATATGGCAAATATTGAGTTTTATCCGTTTCAGCAGTATGTTCACTGGAAACCGAGCGACTGCGGCGGAATACTCTATAACGACAAAAAATTCCTGTCATTCATATATGCACAGCACGGTGATGTCTTTATAGGAAAATCAAAATATATAGACGCTGACGAAACAGTCAAGGAAAGAATATATAATTTTATAAAAGACACTGACCGTGCCGAAATAGTTGTTGACTGCGAAAATTCCGATGTTTACAAGCTGTGCAGTGTTATAACAAGTCTTGACGCCGATGAACTGTCAAAAATTTATAAAATTATTCTGATTGATGACGCAAATACAAACTGCGGCTGGCGGATATTAGAAAAATTTGTAAAAATACCTGTTGAATATATCCTTGTTGACAGAGTAAAAGAAAATAAAAGTCTTGTTGATATAAAAATGACTGCCCGTGTATGCACGGAACACTATATGAACAATGTATCATCATTTATTTTGCTGTCAAGTGATTCTGACTACTGGGGACTTATGTCGTCACTGCCCGACGCAAAATTTCTTGTAATGTTTGAATATTCAAAGGTCAGCGAGGCAATAAAGAAAACTCTGGCTGAACACGATATTTTCTACTGTGCTATTGATGATTTTTATTCAGGCAGAATTGAGGAATTTAAAAAACTGGTACTTTTTGATATTCTTAAATCATATATACCCAATATACTCTCGCTTAACGGCAGAGAACTTGCTGCAAAAATTTATGAAGAGGCACGTATAGATGCAGGCGAAAAAGAAATAGACTATTTCTTTAAAAAATACATTCAGACTCTCAGACTCGTAATAGACGACGACGGAAATGTAAGTATAAATATCAATACATAAAATATACAGCTTTTTTGTATTGCATACTGAAATTCAGAAAGTCTTTCAAAACACATTGACATAATTTTTGAAAATAGTATAGTAAGCAATAATATTAAAAATATTAAAATAGACATTTACACTTTATAAAAATTATTGTATAGTAATTATATAAGGAAAGTTCAGAAAATAAAGGAAGTGTTGCCGATGAAAAAGACAAATAATTGCCTTTATGTAGAAAAACACATTATAAAACCATCAAACCATTTCTTTACTATGCTTATGAATTTTTGCTTTGCTTCTAAAAATCTATATAATCACGCTAACTATATAGTTCGTAAAGAATTTATAGATAATAACAAATGGATAAGATATTCAGAACTTGACAAACTGTTGAAGTCAGATGAAGAATATCCTGATTATAAGAATATGCCTACGGCACAATCAGCACAGCAAACATTGAAGTTACTCGATAAAAACTGGAAATCGTTTTTTAACAGCATAAAAGATTGGAGTAAACATAAAGACAAGTATCTCGGCAAACCTAAAAT
>JAQXZA010000010.1 GCA_029226955.1 Clostridia bacterium
AGACTTTTCCAACAGAATGGATAAACTTACTGAAAAACGCAACTTGAAAATAGACGATTATTTACATAAAGCAAGCAGAAAAATCATTAAATACTGCACTGATAACCAAATCAGTATTATTGTAATAGGTCAAAACAAAGAATGGAAACAATCCTCCTCGCTTTCAAAGAAATTAAATCAGCACTTTGTTCAAATTCCTTTCGCAAGGTTCATTCAGATGATACAATACAAAGCAAAAGAAAAAGGTATAGCAGTCATATTGACCGAAGAAAGCTATACGAGCGGTACAAGTTTCATTGATGATGAAATGCCTGTAAAAACGAATTATAACAAATCAAGAAGAATACACAGAGGGTTGTTTAAAAGCAATAATAATATTCTGATAAATGCTGATTTGAACGGAGCTTATCAAATTTTAAAGAAAGAATTCCCAATCAAATGGGATAGATGGTGTGCGTTGCATCCGTTTGTAGTAAACATAGCTTAAACTATGTTGAACAATAAAGAAAAATATTTTTAATATTTTTTATAACGTAATCATAAACAGCGAATATAAGAACTATTTATGAAAGGATTGAAATTATTATGGCAGTAGATAAACAAAAAGCTCTTGAAACGGCTCTCACTCAGATAGAAAAGCAATTCGGCAAAGGTGCAGTTATGCGTCTTGGACAGAATGCCGCAATGCAGGTTGACGCAATTCCGACAGGTTCATTGTCACTTGATATTGCACTCGGTATCGGCGGACTTCCACGTGGCAGAATTATTGAAATTTTCGGGCCTGAATCATCAGGTAAAACAACCCTTGCACTCCACTGTATCGCTGAGGGACAGAAAAACGGCGGTATAGCCGCATTTATTGACGTTGAACACGCACTTGACCCTGTTTATGCAAAGGCACTTGGCGTTGATATTGATTCACTTCTTGTTTCACAGCCCGACACTGGTGAGGACGCTCTTGAAATTGCTGAGGCACTTGTACGTTCAGGTGCAATAGATGTAATAGTTGTTGACTCTGTTGCGGCTCTTGCACCAAAGGCTGAAATTGAGGGTGAAATGGGTGCGTCACACGTCGGCTTACAGGCAAGACTTATGTCACAGGCACTCAGAAAACTTGCCGGTTCAATTTCAAAGCTGAATTGTGTTGCAATTTTCATCAACCAGTTGCGTGAAAAAGTCGGTGTTATGTTCGGCAATCCCGAAACAACTCCCGGCGGTCGTGCATTGAAATTCTATTCGTCAGTAAGAATTGACATCAGAAAAATTGATACTCTCAAAGTCAACGGCGAGGTAGTCGGTTCAAGAACAAGGGCAAAGGTTGTCAAAAACAAAATTGCACCGCCATTCCGTGAGGCTGAATTTGACATTATGTACGGCAAGGGAATTTCACGTGTCGGTGAACTTCTTGACCTTGCTGTAAAAATTGATGTTGTGAAAAAGAGCGGTTCGTGGTTCTCCTATAACGGCACAAGAATAGGACAGGGACGTGACAACACAAAGGAATATCTTCTGAATAATCCTGAAATTGCAAAGCAGATTGAAGAAGAACTTATGGCTAATAAGGATAAACTCTCGTTCTCAAAGGCACTTCCGAAAACCCGTGCAAAAGCAACTCCTGTAAAAGACGAAACACCTGACGAAACGGCTGAAACTCCGAAAACAGACGAACAGCCGACAGATTCAGCCGAGCCGAGAACATCAGACGCTGACATTGACATAATGGTTGAATAATTATGATTATAACGGCTGTTGAACAGCGTAAAAAAAGTATGACAGCACTTTTCATTGACGGTGAATATGCTGTCAGTGTTGATACAATGACTTTTGCGTCATCAGGCAAAAAAACAGGTTCAGAAATTACTGACGAGGAGCTTTATGACCTTATCGAAAAATCAAATTTCAACAGGGCAAAAGAAAAAGCACTCTATCTCATAGAATACCGCAGTCGCACAAAGCGTGAACTTTTAGATAAATTAGTCCGGGATTTTGGCGAAAATGCGTCCTTGCTTGCGGTTGAAAGACTGGAAGAACTCGGGCTTATCAATGATGAGGCTTATGCACGTGAATATGCCGAAAATCTCCTGTTCAAAAAGAAATTTTCACGTGAACGTGCGTCCTTTGAAATGAAAAAAAAGGGCATAGACAAATATGTAATTGAAGATATACTTGATGAATTATCTCCCGAACCTGTCGAACAAATCCGACAGCTTTTAGAAACAAAATTTGCACGGAATCTCTCCGACGAAAAAGGTCGTACAAGAACAATAAATTCTCTCAGAACAATGGGTTACAAATGGTCTGACATACAGGAGGCTATAAATCAATTCGTAATGCGTAATTCGTAATGCGTAATTGGTGTGTGCGGTCAGTATATACGCTGACATAAAAAATTAAAATAAGGAATGATTAGAAAAATGGCAATAAGAGTAGGAATGGTCAGCCTTGGTTGTGCAAAAAACAGGGTTGACGCAGAAATGATGTTGTTTACATTGCGTGAGGCAGGTTTTGAACTTGTTGCAGATGTCGCAATGAGTGACGTTGCAATAGTTAATACTTGCGGATTTATCGAGGACGCAAAACAGGAAAGCATAGACGAAATTCTTGAACTTGCACAACTCAAAAAAGAGGGAAAAATAAAAGCTATAATCGTAACAGGCTGTCTTGCTGAAAGGTATCAGTCAGAGGTTATGAAAGAACTTTATGAGGTTGACGCAGTTATCGGAATAGGTGCAAATGCTTCAATCGCAGATGTGGTAAATGACGTTTTAAACGGCAAAAAAGACCAGATGTTCCCCGAAAAAACAGACCTTGCACTTTGTGGCGGTCGTGTACGTACAACACCATTTTATTATTCCTATCTTAAAATTGCTGAGGGTTGCGACAACAAATGTACCTATTGTGCAATTCCTATGATAAGAGGAAAATACCGCAGTCGCCCTATGGACGATATTTTAAGAGAGGCAAAGGAACTTTCCGAAAAGGGTGTAAAGGAACTCATACTTATTGCACAGGATACAACACGCTATGGCGAAGATATATGCGGAAAACCTATGCTTGCACAGCTTTTGACCGAACTTTGCAAAATTGACAGCGTACAGTATCTGAGAGTATTATATTGTTATCCCGACAGACTCAATGATGAACTGATTGATGTCTTTGCAAAAGAGGACAAGGTTCTTAAATATATTGATATTCCGTTACAGCACTGCAACGGCAGAATTTTAAAACTTATGAACCGTCACGGCGACAGGGAAACTCTTACCGCACTTATTAACAAATTGCGTGAACGTGTACCCGATATAACAATAAGAACCACGCTTATGACGGGATTCCCGACTGAAACAAACGAGGAATTTACAGAACTTTCCGAATTTGTAAAGGAAATTAAGTTTGACCGTCTTGGTTGTTTTGCATATTCGGCTGAGGAAAACACCGCCGCCGCAAAACTTGACGGACAAATTGATGAAGACGTTAAAAAACACCGTCAGGAAATTATTATGGAACAGCAACAGGAAATAATGGCGGAAAAAGCCTGTAAGTATGTCGGCAAAACAATCAATGTATTGTGTGAGGGTTTTGACCGTTATGCAGAATGTTTCTTTGGAAGAAGTAAGGCAGACGCACCTGAGGTTGACGGAAAAGTATTTTTTGTTGCAGAGGGTGCAAAGCCAAAAATTGGTGATATAATAAAGGTTGAAATTACCGATACGGTAGATTGTGACCTTATGGGATTTTACAGAGCATAACTATTTTTGAGGGGACTTTCTTAATGAATACACCAAATAAGCTTACGGTACTAAGACTTATATTTGTGCCGTTTTATGTGTTTTTTTTGCTTATGCCGTCCATTCCGCACCATTACATAATAGCGATTATTCTGTTTGGTGCGGCGGCATACACAGACCATCTTGACGGCAAAATCGCACGAAAAAACAATATGATAACGGATTTCGGAAAATTTGCCGACCCGCTTGCCGACAAAATTATGATACTTGCCGCCCTTGCCTGTTTTGTGCAGACGGGACTTACAAATGCAATAATTCTTATTCTTATAATATCCCGTGAATTTATGGTAACGTCAATACGACTTGTAGCGTCAAGTCAGGGAAAAGTTGTTGCTGCAAATAACTGGGGCAAGGCAAAGACAATAAGCCAGATTGCCGCTGTTCTTTCGGTTATGCTTATGCAGTATGTGCTTGAACTCAACAGCCTTAATGTCATAAGTCTTGATAATGCCGCACAGTTTTCACAGTGTTTTGATATTATAGGTGATGTTTTTATGTGGATTGCAACGGCACTTACGCTTATTTCGGGAATAATCTATATTGTTCAGAATTTTGAATTTATAAAAAACGCAAAATAATTTCAAATCAGATATTCACTTTTCAGACTTATTGGTGTATAATATATATTATAGCTGATGTTTTCTTTTCCTCCGTCGTAGGCGGCGGAAAAGAAAACAAAACACGAACATTATTTTAAATGCAATGACGGAGAGAAGTAGCGGTTCAATGATTTTTCAGAGAGATGTCTGTTTGCTGAAATGACATTATTATCAAATCCGTGAAATGCACTCCAACAGCTTACAGGGGGAATTTTTTAGTATCCCTGTACGGTTTCCGCCGTTATCGGACTAATGAGGACGGATATTTCCGTTGAATCAGGGTGGAACAGCGTAGCAAAGCCACGCCCCTTTTTGCATATTTATTGCATTAAGGAGCGTGGCATTTTTATTGACAACAGTAACTTTATTTTAGCACATTAAACTAACGGTTCGCATAATAATTACGAATTACGCATTACGAATTACGCATTATTTTTGGTGGTGATGTATTTTGTTTAAAAATTTAAAGGCAGAGTTGGATTCGATTATGGAGCGTGACCCTGCCGCAAGGAGCAGACTTGAAGTATATTTTCTGTATTCAGGTTTCAAGGCTGTTCGTTCATACAGGAAAGCAAACTGGTTTTTCAGGCATAATATGAAATTTATTGCAAGATTTATTTCACAACGTGCAAGACACAAGACAGGCATTGAAATTCACCCCGGTGCTACTATCGGAAAGGGACTTTTCATAGATCACGGAATGGGAGTTGTAATCGGTGAAACAGCCGAAATCGGCGACAACTGCACGATATATCAGAATGTAACACTCGGCGGAACAGGAAAAGACCACGGAAAACGTCACCCGACTCTTGGCAATAATGTTCTTGTCGGTTCAGGTGCAAAGGTTCTCGGGCCTTTCAGAGTGGGCGACAACGCAAGAATTGCTGCCGGTGCAGTGGTTTTAAGTGAAGTCCCCGACAATGCAACAGCCGTAGGTGTTCCGGCAAGAGTTGTGCGTGTAAATGGTGTCAAGATAAACAATGACTGTCTTGACCAGATACACTTTACCGACCCTGTCGCACAAAAAATATGTCAGCTTGAACATCAGGTTGATGTTCTTACAAAGGCAGTAAACGAATTATCCAAAAACAATAAATAAATTTAAAATGGAAAGGAAATTCAGGTTATGAAAATCTACAATACGCTTACAAGGCAAAAAGAAGAACTAAAAACTATCAATGACGGCGAGGTTAAAATTTATGCTTGCGGTCCTACTGTTTATAACTATATTCACATAGGAAACGCACGTCCTATATGTGTTTTTGACATTCTCCGCCGTTATCTTGAATACAGGGGATACAAGGTAACATTCGTTCAGAATTTTACAGACATTGACGACAAAATCATCAAAAAGGCAAACGAGGAAAATTCTGATTATCTCACTGTTTCCGAAAAATATATTGCTGAATACAAAAAGGACGCAAAGGGACTTAATGTTCGTGAGGCGACAATACACCCCCGTGCAACCGAGAATATTCAGCAGATTATTGATATGATTAAAACTCTTAAAGACAAGGGCTACGCTTATTCAACGGAATATGGTGATGTTTATTTCCGCACTGATAAATTCAAGGAATATGGCAAACTCTCACATCAGCCGCTTGAAGACCTTGAAGCCGGTGCAAGAATAAGCATAGGCGAAACAAAAGAAAATCCTATGGATTTTGCATTATGGAAAGGTGCAAAACCCGGCGAACCGTCGTGGGATTCACCTTGGGGCAAAGGTCGTCCCGGCTGGCACATTGAGTGTTCGACAATGGCAAAAAGATACCTTGGCGACACAATCGACATTCACTGCGGTGGACAGGATTTGATTTTCCCACATCACGAAAACGAAATTGCACAGAGTGAATGTTGCAACGGTGTTCCGTTTGCACATTACTGGATGCACAACGGTTATATCAATGTTGACAACAGAAAAATGTCAAAATCACTCAATAATTTCTTTACTGTACGTGATGTTGCCGAAAAATACGGCTATGAGCCTATACGTTATCTTATGGTATCATCACATTATCGCAGCCCGATTAACTATTCCGTTGATATTATCGAGCAGTGCAAGTCAGCACTTGACAGGCTTTATAACTGCCGTGAGGATTTAAGTTTTCTTGCACAAAATTCCGTCAGCGGCGAAAAAGAGGGAGAGGACAAAATAAAAGAACTTCTCCTTACACACAAAAAAGATTTTATTGACGCTATGGACGACGACCTTAACACAGCCGACGCAATTTCAGCACTGTTTGAACTTGCAAGGGACATCAACTCAAATCTTAACGCACAGACAAAGCCGTCAAAGGAACTTTGCACATTTGCACTTGACCTTTACAACGAACTTGCAGACGTACTCGGACTTCTTTACACAGAAAAGAAAAATGAAGTTGATGACGATGTTCAGAAACTCATTGACGAGCGTAATGCCGCAAGAAAGGCTAAAAACTGGGCAGAGGCTGACAGAATACGTGACGAACTCAAAGCAAGAGGAATAACAATCAAAGACACACCAAACGGCACAATAATCGTAACAGAATAAATAATAAATCCGTCAAATTCCGCTTGATATGCGGTCTTTGACGGATTTCCCATATTTTTATAAACGGGATTATTGTTATGAAAGGGCGGTCAGTTTTTATGAACAAATATACAGCGGAACAAAACTTAATAGAACAGGCACTTGATGTCAGAAAAAATGCTTATGCACCGTATTCAAAATTTTATGTAGGTGCGGCACTTCTTGCTGACAGTGGCATAATATATACAGGAGCAAATGCCGAAAATTCCGCCTATCCTGTTGGTATATGTGCGGAAAGGAGTGCGTTTGCACAGGCTCTTTCAGTCGGTGAACGCAGCTTTCAAATGCTTGCAATAGTCGGCGGCAAAATTAACGAATATCCGCTGAAAAATTACTGTTCACCTTGCGGAATGTGCAGACAGTTCATAAGCGAATTTTGCGACGAAGATTTTACAATAATTCTTGCAAAAAGCATTGACGACTATAAAATATTCAGGCTGTCGGAATTACTGCCGTATTCATTCCACGAACAATAAAAATTAAAAGGGCGGCTGAATGAACAGTCGCCCTGATTTAAAAAAGATTATTTTCGGACAGGATAGTTACAAATCACAATAAAAAGGCTGTAAAATGGCTTTATTGCGGAGGTTTTGACACAATTCAATCAGTCATCAAAGTTACGGTTCTGCTGATTGTTAAAGTTGTTGTTGTTATTCTGGTTGTTAAAATTCTGTTGATTCTGATTCTGGAACTGTCTGTTATTTCTGTTCTGAACATTCTGTTGTTTTTTCTGATTTGCCTGATTGTTGTTTCTGTTCTGGCAATTCTGGCTGTTCTGGTTATTTTGGTTATTCTGACGGTTCATAAGCTCACCCCTTTCTGACTTTATTATTACCGAAAACAAATTTGATATACATACAATGCGAAAGGAAAAAATTCTATGACAGCACTGCCCGTTGATTTTCAGGAAGAAATGAAAAAACTTTTAAAAGACGAATATAAACTTTATGAAAACAGCTTTGACAGCGAAATTTTTCGTGGAATAAGCATTAACAGGCTAAAAGCAACACCCGAACAGGTGCAGAAAATTCTGCCGTTCAAAATAACAAAAAGTCCGTTTTATTCTGACGGCTGGTATATACCAAGTGATGAACAGGGAATAGGCAATCTTCCTATTCATCATTCAGGAGCATTTTATGTTCAGGAACCGTCGGCAACGTCGGCGGTTGAACTGCTTGAAATTCAGCCTAATGACAAAGTTCTTGACCTTTGTGCCGCACCGGGCGGAAAATCCTCACAGATAGCCTCTTGTCTTAACGGAACAGGACTTATATGGTCGAATGAAGTTGTAAAAAACCGTGCAAATATTCTTTTATCGAATTTTGAGCGTATGGGAATTGCAAACGGTATAGTGTCGTCCTGTTATCCCGAAATTCTTTGTGCAAAACTATCGGGATATTTTGATAAAGTTCTGGTTGACGCACCGTGTTCAGGCGAGGGAATGTTCAGAAAAAACCACGACGCAATTACCGAATGGAGTCGTGAACACGTTTTATCCTGTGCAAACCGTCAGCTTTCAATACTCAATTCAGCCGCACAATGCGTAAAACAGGGCGGAGTGCTTGTCTATTCAACCTGTACATTTTCTTATGAAGAAAACGAGGGTGTAATAAAACAGTTTCTTGCGGAAAATCCCGACTTTGAACCCGAAGATATTCACGAAAATTTCGGACGAAAAACAGAAATTAAAGGTGCAGTACGAATTACGCCGCTTGAAAAAGGCGAGGGACATTTTGCGGCAAGACTAATACGAAAATCCGAAAACAACAATTTCCCCGAACCTTACATAGCACCAATCAAAAACTCAAAAAATGCCGAACTTTACAAAATCGTTCAAAAAATGCTTGATGATATTTTTGTAAAAATTCCGAGCGGAAAAATTGTAATAATAAATGATAAAGCCTTTATTATTCCCGAAAATCTCCCCGATATAAACGGACTCGGAGTTATACGTGCCGGAGTTTTTGCCGGAGAATTTAAAAAGAACCGCATTGAACCGCAACACGCACTTTTTATGTCGTCAAAACCCGAAAACATAAAACGTGTACTTGACTTAAAGCCTGATGATAGCCGACTTGTTGATTTTCTTAAAGGTCTTGAAATTGACTGCGAAGGCGAAAACGGCTACACTGCTGTATCACTTGACGGAATTATAACAGGTTTCGGCAAATGTTCAAATGGTCGCCTTAAAAACAAATATCCGAAAGGACTGCGTATTCTCTGATGTTTTATTCAAGAATTGCCATAGCGTTCTGTACTTCATTCTGTGTTTCGTCGGCAATAAGATATTCATACGAATAAAGCATAAAGCCGTCAGTTTTCAGGTTTCTGCTGTATTCAATCTGCTGTTTTATGTTGTCGTCATTCAAAAGCCACGTTCCGTTGTCAGCATCAGTTCCGGCTTTGTAAACACCAAGTCCGAGATATAACCTTACTTTATTATTTTTAACAAGATTTTTCCAACGCTTTGCCGTATCGTTAAAGGGCAGTACAGGGTGTTCGTTGCTTACATAAATCTGAGGACAAATATAGTCAACATATCCGCTTATACTGCACCAACTGTAAACATCAGCACAAATTTTCAAATCGTTTTCAATATTGCCTTGCGGAGAAGTTCCGAATACTACATTGTTTTTAATATTGTGTACGGCGGCATAAACCCCTGAAATAAGCGTGTTTATGTTTGCTGTTCTCCACTCTTGCTGAGAAAGCGGAGTGCTGTTTTTGTCGAGTGAGTTTACATACTGTTCGTATGAATATTTGTCATAATCGGTATCTTCTGACGGATAAAAATAATCGTCAAACTGCACACCGTCAATATCATAATTTCTTACAATTTCGCACACACCGTCAATAATCAGTTTTCTGACCTCAGCGTATGCCGGATTGTAATATATTCCGCCGTCACATTCAAAGGTATAATCATCATTTTCGGTGTTTTTATCGTTTTTCCATATCATATACGGATTGTCCTCAGACAAAGGCGACGGAGTTTTTGCAGTGCTTATTCTCAGCGGATTAACCCATACGTGAACGGCAAGATTATTTTTGTGTGCCTGTGTGATTATGTAATTCAGTGGGTCATAATCAACGCTTTTTCCCTGAATACCGCTGATAATATGCGACCACGGAAAGTATTCAGACGGATAAATCGAATCCCCGAAAGGTCTTGCCTGTACAATCAGCGTGTTAGCCTTGTATTTTATGCAATTTTGAATAATGCCATCAATTTTTTTGCGGAATTGTTCTTCACTCCTGTCAGTGTCGGAAAGGTCAAGCGACATATACGGAATCCATATTCCACGCATTTCTTCATCTTTTTCGGAAACAGTTTTGCTGACTGTTTCCGACTTTTCATTTTTGGAAACAGTGCTTTTGGTTTCTGTATCTGATGTATTTTTTACTACGGCTGTTGTGTCCGTTTTATCAAAAGAAAAATACACAACACAGGCAACAAGCACAGCAAAAGAAACCATAACAGGAATAAACTCCACAATTTTTTTTCTCATATACAACACCCTTGATTTTAATTTATTATCAATATATAATAAGATAAACGAAAAAATGACGGAGGACAAAAAATTATGCAGTGGTATTTTTATATTATTATTGCATATCTGATAATTGCGAATATAACGGCAGTTGTTATTACGGTTCACGATAAACACGCCGCACGAAAAAACCGCCGCCGTGTGCCCGAAAAAACACTTCTTATAACAGCGGCACTCAGTGGCTGTATTGTAATGTATATCACAATGCACATAATACACCACAAAACCCGAAAACCGAAATTTATGGTAGGCATACCTGTAATTTTTATTGCAGAAATTCTTGCGGCAGTGGGTATATGTGCATTGTGCGGAGTATTTTCAGCATAAAAAAGCCTTTAAATTTTCGATATGACGTTCTTCATTCTGAATAAAGTCCTTTGCATAATTCCTGATATTTTCGTCAGCATTTGTGCAGGAACCAATGTGTTTTGTGAGGTCAACAATTCCCATTGTTGTGCCGTTAATCATAATTTCGGCAATATGTTCGGGACTTATGTCGTTAATAGTGTTCATTTTGATTGAACCCCACATCATAGCTTTTGTAAGCATATCGAGGTCTTTCGGCATAACACCGTTTGAAACAAGTTCCTGTTCGGCTTTTGCAGAAGCGTCCGAATAGTCGTTGTACTGTTCTTCAAGTTCACTACGCAATGCGGTTTGTTCTGTTTTTTGAAGTACGGCTTTTGTCGCCTCCATACCTGTCTGAGAAAGCTTATAAATTCCCGATAAAAGTTCCGTGTTGTCATTATTCATACAGTGTCGCTCCTTTAAATTATTTCTGTATTTATTTTTTTATTTTAATCTTGTTTTATTCAAAAAATCATAAAAAGAAAGGAAAATTATTATGTCACAAATCAATATGCAGTCAGTCAACAAAACACTCGATTCCCTCAGAAAAAACAATATGGAGGCCTATTTCTGTGAAAATTCCGAAAAGGCGAAAGAACTCGTAAAAAGCCTTATGAAAAAAGGCGACACAGTTTCTCACGGCGGTTCTGTAACTCTGGCACAGACAGGCATTACCGAAATTCTCAAAAATGGCGACTATAATTATCTTGACCGCAGTGCCGCAAATTCAAGGGAAGAAATCGAGGAAATCTACCGAAAGACATTTTCTGCTGATGTATTTCTTACCAGTGCAAATGCAATAACCGAAAACGGCGAACTTTACAACGTTGACGGAAATTCAAACCGTGTTGCCGCAATTCTTTATGGTCCTGAAAGTGTAATTGTCGTTGCCGGATATAACAAAATTGTACCCGACATCAATGCCGCAATAAAGCGTGTAAAGGAAACCGCCGCACCGCTTAACACAAAGCGTCTTAACTGTGATACCTACTGTGCAAAGGAAAATAAATGCGTTTCTCTCAATAATGACAACAGCTTTATATGTGACGGCTGTCACAGCGAACAGAGAATTTGCTGTAATTATGTAATTTCCGCACAACAGCGTAAGAAAAACAGAATCAAGGTAATAATAGTCGGTGAAGAACTCGGCTATTGATTAAGAGAAAAATTCAATCGTAAAGGAGTGTTTTCTGTGTCAACCCCTCACAACAGTGCCGAAAAAGGCGATTTTGCAAAAACCGTACTAATGCCGGGCGACCCTTTAAGAGCAAAATATATAGCGGAAAATTTCCTCACTGACGCAAAAAAAGTAAATGAAGTGCGTGGAATGTATGCTTATACAGGAAAATACAAAGACCGTGAAGTTTCCGTTATGGCAAGCGGAATGGGTATTCCGTCAATGGCAATTTATTCTTATGAGCTTTTCAAGTTTTATGATGTTGAAAATATTATTCGCATAGGAACAGCCGGTGCAATAAATGAAAAACTCCATATTCGTGATGTAGTTCTTGCAATGGCGTCGGCAACAAATTCAAACTATGCCGCACAGTATAATATGCCCGGAACACCTGTTCCGACAGCCGACTACGGACTTCTGAAAAAAGCCGAAGAAAAAGCCGTTGAACTCGGCAAAAATGTTACAGTAGGAACAGTACTTTGCTCAGATACATTTTATGATGATTCATCATCTCTTGCACAGTGGCGGAAACTCGGTGTGCTTGCTGTTGAAATGGAGAGTGCCGCACTTTATTTCAATGCGGCAAGACTCGGCAAAAAAGCACTTTGTATCTGTACAATTTCAGATTGTCCACTCACAAATGAGGAATGTTCCGCACAGGAGAGAGAAACCACATTTAATGATATGATAAAAATTGCACTTGAATGTGTGTGATAATAAGTCTTTACAAATAAAAAGGGGAGAAGAACTTCTGATGTTCTTGTCCCCTCAATTTTCAAAAAGCAGACAAAGGAGATGTGTGCGATGAAAAATAGATATTTACTTGTTCCATTAAATAATAAAGGAATGGAAGAATATAATTTTTGCATAGAAGATACTGATAATATTCTTGAAATAGATTTGCCAACAGCAGAATATAATTTGTTAATAAGCAATAACATATTTAGTAAATTTAATGAAACATTTATATTAAATATAAGTGACTATGAATGTGAAGAAATAAATACTGAAAATTTGAGTAAAGCCTTTGAAATTATTAAACCTATTGCTGATAAATTACCGGTATTTGTCAGTTGCTTGAATATCGCTATTGAAAAAGGCACTTTGTTAGGAATAAATTTATAACTCAACCGCCATTAAACAAGGCGGTTTTTTATATGCCTGAAAGTCTGTTTTTTGGCTTTTTGAATACTCCGCTTATGAATATAGTTGCGGCAAGCATAGCAACAGCAAGCACAAATCCTAATCTCGAACTGAAATTTTCTCTTTCGTTCATTGTATTCCCCCTGAATAAAAATAATAAATTATTATACCACTATACCACCTGTTTTACAAATCAAAAATTATTTTAACAAATGTCATTTTTGTACAAATAAGAAAATGATTTTTCTGAAAAATCAAAGATAAAATTGTCCAATAATAACGAATTGTATCATAATTGTATCAAATTATTAGTAATACTTTACATACAGAAATAAATTTGTTATAATTTATTTGCTTTATGGAATGTCCGAAATAAGTTGTTCCTTTCTATCCTGTCTGGATTTCGTGTCTGTCCTTTCAGATTTTATTGAGGCGTGCATTTCATCAAAGAAATACATACATAAAGGGGAGATGTCAGAATGATAATATCATTTGCACAGGAAAATTCAGTCTTAAAAAACAGGGGTTATAAGACTTCCTGAAAAAACACGGAGGAAAAATATGATATATGCGGAACATTTAAGAAAAGAATTTAAAAAGGTAATCAAAGAACCCGGACTCAAAGGCAGTATCAAAGCACTGTTCAAGCCGCATAAGGAAATTGTAGTTGCGGCGGAGGATATAAGTTTTCACGTTCCTAAGGGCGAAATACTCGGCTTTATAGGTCCTAACGGTGCAGGAAAATCAACTGTAATAAAAATGCTTACGGGTATTCTTACACCAACGAGCGGAGAATGTCGCATAAACGGAAAAATTCCGCAGAATGACCGAAAAAATTACGTTAAGGAAATCGGCGTTGTTTTCGGTCAGAGAACTCAACTGTGGTGGGATTTGCCGCTTGTTGAAACATACTCGGTTCTTAAAGAAATTTACGAAGTCAGCGACGAAAAATTCAAGGAGAGAATGGCATTTTTAAATGAGGTTCTTGAACTTGAACCGTTCATTAAGTCACCCGTCCGCACATTGTCACTCGGACAGCGTATGAGGGCGGATATTGCCGCATCAATGCTACATAGTCCAAAGGTACTGTTTCTTGACGAGCCAACAATCGGACTTGATGTTGTCGTAAAGGACAATATCCGTCAGGCAATAATGAAAATCAACAAAGAGGAACAGACAACAGTTATTCTCACAACTCACGACATAAGCGACATTGAACTGTTGTGCGACCGTATTGTTATGATTGACAAGGGCAAAAATGTCTATGACGGTTCTTTGCGTGAACTTAAAGCGAATTACGGACAAATGCGTGAACTCAATTTTGAGGCTAATCCGTCATCAAAACTTACACCCGAAAAATTCAAAAGCAAACTTAAATTAACTGATGATGACCTTTCTGTTGAGTGCGACAAAAATATTTATAAAGTCCGTTTCAACAGTGCAGTAATGCCTGTCGGAGAAATGCTTTCATACACGCTTTCACAGGCAAATATCAAGGATATTTCAATCAAAGACGCTGATGTCGAGGAAATAATCCGCCGCCTTTACAAACAGGGGGTGAACACGGGTGCATAAAGTAAAGAAACTTTATTTTCCGTTTACCCGTGCCGGAATACAGGAATTGCTTGCATACAGAATGAATTTTTTATGCTTTTTTTTCGGCGAGCTTTTCTACTGTTTTGTAATGTACTATGTGTGGAAAGCGGTTTTTGAATCGTCGGGCAGTGGCACATTTATGGACTTTTCAATGAATGATATGGTTGTGTATCTTTTCATTTCAAATGTCACGGGATTTATCACAAGCAGTAATGTATGTGAACAGGTAGGCGACGAAATCAAGGACGGAAGTATATCAATGCGTCTTATCAAGCCTGTAAACTGTAATTTAAGCTATCTTTTCAAGGAGTTAGGACAGCTTGTTGTACTTCTCACATTAATTTTTGTTCCTATGGTACTTGGTGTTGAAATATACAGATATTGCGTAAACGGTTTTATTATGTTTAATATCGTAAACTTTCTTTTGTATCTTCTGAGTGCCTCGTTTGCTTATCTCATTTCATTCTATCTGAATTTGTGTTTCGGATTTATGGCATTTTTCGTAAAAAATCTTTGGGGTTTTAATATCCTGAAAAAAAGTCTTATAAAATTTCTTTCAGGTGCAGTAATACCGCTTGCGTTTATGCCAAATATAATAAAACAGATACTCGAACTTATGCCGTTTGCGTCCCTCAGCTATACGCCCGTTATGATTTATATGGGAAAATACGATACACAGCAAATTGTTTTCAATATTTTGTTACAGCTTTTCTGGCTGATGTTTTTCTATGTGCTTTCAAAGCTGATATGGAAAAAAGCAATAAAATATCTTTGTGTACAGGGGGGCTGAGAAATGAAAAGAGCGTGGAAAATATACAAAATACTCACAATACAAAATCTCAAACGCCTTATGGAATATAAAATAGACTTCCTTACAGGTGCAATAAGCTTTCTTATTGACCAGGCAGTCGGAATAGGCTTTATATTCATTATCTTTTCGCAAATTCCGAATCTTGCCGGCTTTACATTTGAACAGATAGTGTTCATATATGGTTTTTCACTTATCCCGAAAGGCATAGACCATCTTCTTACAGATAACCTGTGGAGTGTCGGCTATTTCATTGTGCGAAAAGGTGATTTTGACAAATACTTAACCCGACCGATAAATCCGCTTTTTCACGTTATAGCCGAAAATTTTCAGCTTGACGCAATAGGTGAACTGCTTGTCGGAATAGTGCTTGTGTGTTCTGTTGCGGGTACTGTCGGAATGGTTGTAACACCGCTGAGTATATTGCTTTTCATCATAGTTATACCGTTCTCGTCGCTGATTTATACGAGCATAAAAATGGGTACAGCGGCAATAGCTTTCTGGACAAAGCAAAGCGGACAGATTACACAGGTTTTCTATATGGCAAACGAATTTGCAAAATATCCGACAACCATTTACAATCAATTCATCAGAACAATAATAACTTATGTTGTTCCGTTTGCATTTACAGGATATTATCCGGCAATGTATCTTCTCACAGGCGAAAATCCGCTTTTCAATATTGGCGGCACAGTAATAATCTCAATCATACTTTTCATAATTGCCTACACAATCTGGTGCAAAGGACTCAACGCCTACGAAAGTGCAGGAAGCTGAATATGAGTTAGGAATTAGGAGTTAGGAATTAGGAATTTAAAATGCAGAATACAAAGTGCAGAATTTTATAAAATATGCCCGTGGCTAATTTTTCAGTCACGGGTATATTTTTTGCAGCTTGTGGCAAATGTTTGCCATAATAAAGTTGCCTTTATCAATAACTAAACTTATCGAAAAAACTAACGGTCACATTAACTCCTAACTCCTAACTCCTCACTCCTAACTATTTCGAGTTTGGTTTTTTGATGAGGGCGGAGAGGTAGCCGAAAAATACGGCGGCGGCAATTCCGGCTGAACAGGCACCAAGTCCACCTGTGAAAATTCCGAGCCAGTTGTCCTTGCTGACGGATTCTTCAACGCCTTTTGCAAGGGAATAGCCAAATCCAGTTAATGGAACGGTTGCACCGGCACCGGCAAATTCAACAAAGGGTTCATAAACACCAACAGCGGTCAGAACTACACCGGCGGTAACATAAAGTACAAGTATTCGTGCCGGAGTAAGTTTTGTTTTGTCAATGAGAATCTGTGCAATAACGCACAAAAGTCCACCAAAAACAAATGAATAAATATATTGCATAAAGTCCTGCATAAAATCACTCCAATCATATAAAAGTATTTTCCGACAAACAGGCAAAAATTATACATAAAATTCAAAAATACCGAACAAATATTCTTTTTTCTGTAATATAAAAATAAATTTAAAATTGTTACATAAACCTTGCAATTTTGTAACTGATATACTATAATTAGTATATTAAGTGGTGAAAGGTGGTTTAAAGTGGTGCGAAGTTCATACCGAGTGCCGCTTTCTGTGTGAGGTGGCAGAAATGTTGATAGGTTCATATCAGCATAATATTGACTCAAAAGGTCGTGTCATTATGCCGGCAAAGTTCCGTGAGGAGCTGGGAGAGGTTTTTTATGCGACAAAAGGCACTGACTCGTCAATAACTGTCCTGTCAAAAGAATCGTGGGACGAACTCGGTAAAAAGATATGTGCCTTGCCGTCATCAAAGACAAAAGACCTTCAAAGATTTCTTTTTTCGAGTGCGGCGGAGCTTATCCCCGACAAACAGGGAAGAGTTCTCATTCCTCAGATGCTCAGGGATTATGCACATCTTGAAAAAGATGTTATGATTATCGGCACGGGTTCAAGAGTGGAAATATGGGACGCTGAAAGATGGAATCAGTATAATAATGATATTTCTGAAACTCAGGTGCTTGAAGTAATGAATCTTTTTGGACTTTAACGGAGAATGACTATGGAATTTTCACATAAACCTGTACTGCTTAACGAAACGATAAATTCACTTGCAATAAAGCCAAACGGTATTTATCTTGACGGAACTGCCGGCGGCGGCGGTCACTCGTCAGAAATACTCAAACGACTTGACGGTGGAAAACTTATCTGTGTTGACCAGGACCCCGACGCAATAGAAACGTTAAAAAATCGTTTTGCGGAAAATAAGAATGTAACAATCGTGCAGTCGAATTTTTCCGAAATACCGACAATTATTGAAAATCTCGGAATACCGTCGCTTGATGGTGTTTTACTTGATATAGGTGTTTCATCACATCAGCTTGACACTGCCGAAAGGGGATTTTCCTATCATACGGACGCACCTCTTGATATGCGTATGAGTCAGAGCGGCACAACAGCCGCAGATTTAGTTAATACATTGCCGTTTAACGAGCTTGTGCATATTCTGTCGGCTTACGGTGAAGAAAAATTTGCAAAAAATATTGCCCGTGCAATAGAGCGTGAAAGGCAAAAAGAGCCGATAACAACGACTTTACAGCTTGCAGAAATTGTAAAAGAGGCTTATCCGGCAGCTAAAAGACACGACAAGCACCCCGCACGAAAAACTTTTCAGGCACTGAGAATTGCCGTAAACGGAGAACTTGACAGACTGTCTGAGGGACTTGACAATGCTTTTTCGTCACTGTCACTTGGAGGACGGCTTGCGGTAATAACCTTTCATTCGCTTGAAGACAGAATGGTTAAACAGCGTATGTCAAAGTGGTGTGAGGGTTGTACCTGTCCAAAGGATTTTCCGATATGCGTGTGCGGCAAAACACCCGACGCAAAACTTATAACACGAAAACCCGTTGAGGCAAGTGAACAGGAATTAAACGAAAACTTACGCAGCCGCAGTGCAAAACTACGTTGCTGTGAAAAAATAAAGAAAAAAGGATTTTTCAGTGAGAAATAATAAATATATATACAGAAAGGAAGCCGAATCTGTGACAGCTAAAAAGGAAAGCGAAGCATACGATTTGTCGTTGTTTGAACCCGTTGAAAAAAAGCCGGCGGAAAAAAGCAAAAATACGGAAAATCAGAATCAAAAGAAAAATAATGTAATAAAATTTCAGCCGGGCGTTATAACAAAAGCCCAGCGAAGAAAAAGAAATCCGCTTATTATATTAAGCGTGGCATTTCTTACTGTTGTTGCATCGGTTGTTGCAATAACAATCGTACAAAGCAATGTTGTACTTAATGAACTCAATCAACAAATTCTGGAAGCAAACAAAACTATAACTCAACAAAATAACCTTGCGGCACAGTATCAGCTTAAAGTGGACAGCAAGCTGTCGTCATCTGTCGTTCAGAATTATGCGGAAACAAAACTCGGAATGACTCAGGCAAAAAACGCTCAGAAAAAATTCATTTCACTTTCTGACGGCGATTATGCGGAAGTAATAAGAGATGACGGTAAAAATAATGCACTTGAAACAATCACTGAAGCATTTACAGGACTGTGGTCTTAAAAGTCTGAATAATTATACAGTATATCAAATATAAATAAGTATGTAAATACAGGGGTGGGTTGTAACAAAAGACGGAACACGGTGAAAAGAAATTTTCACCCTTTTGTTACAACCTTATTTTATGGATATATTCCGAAAAACAGAAAGGAATGAATTACATCTATGGCGAAAAAGGGAGCCAGGGCAAAGCTGTGGCGACGGTCACTTATAATTATGCTTATCATAATAATCGGGGGATTCGGCACAATAGCAGGAAGGCTTTTTTATTTGCAGACATATATGTCCGAGGAATTACAGAAAAAAGCCGTTGACCAGCAGCTTGCGGATACAACCCTTACGGCAAAGCGTGGAAGTATCTATGATTCAAACGGAAACATTCTTGCACAGAGTATCACAGTGTGGAATGTGGTAATGGCACCAAGATACCTTAAAACAGACGAAAGCCGGAAAATCGTTGCCGAGGGACTTGCTAAAATTCTTGACCTTGATGAAGATGAACTTTACGAAAAAACAAAACAAAATTCCTATTATGTTGTAGTAAAACGCAAGGTTGAAACAGATGTCAAAGAAAAGGTAGTAAAATTTGCAAACGATATAGCCGATAAATACGGTATAGAACAGGTAATCAATACTATTGAGGACTATAAAAGATATTATACTCACGATAATTTTGCCGGTGATGTTCTCGGATTTGTCGGTTCAGACGGTCAGGGACTTGCCGGAGTCGAATACCAGTATAACGAATATCTTACGGGAAAAGCCGGACGTATTTTAATCGCACAGAATGCACTCGGTACAGAAATGCCGTTCCAGTACGAACAAAAGGTTGACGCAGAGGACGGCTACAACATTGTTCTTACAATAGACGAGAATATTCAGAGCATAATGGAAAAATATGTCCGTCAGACAATCAAGGAATTTAATGTTGCAAACCGTGGCTGTGCAATTATGATGAATGTAAAGACGGGTGCAATAATCGGTTTTGCGTGTGAGGGTTCATTTGACCCGAATGACCCGTTCACCATTGCCGACAAAAAAACACAAAAGGAAATAGATAAACTCCCTGAGGATAAACAAGCCGATGCGGAATATACGGCACTCGCTAAACAGTGGCGTAACAAGGGTGTCAGCGATACATATATTCCGGGTTCGGTTTTCAAGATGATAACTGCCTCAGCCGTTCTTTCTGAGGGACTTGTAAAGGACAATACACGCTTTAACTGTTCGGGTTCTTATGTTCCGTTTGAGGGTTCAGGTTCAATAAGTTGCTGGAATTATGCGGGACACGGCTCACAGACTCTCGAACAGGCACTGTGTAATTCCTGTAACCCGGCATTTATGCAGATGGGTTTTCTGCTCGGACGTGAAAAGTTCTATGAATATTATGTTTCGTTTGGCTTTTCGGAAAAAACAGGAATAGACCTTCCGGGCGAAAGTGAAGACCAGTTCTTTCAGCACGAGGGCATAAACGGAATGGATCTCAGCGACCTTGCCGTTGCGTCATTCGGACAGAACTTTGCAATTACGCCTATTCAGATGCTTACAGCCTGTGCATCTATTGCAAACGGCGGAAACCTTATGCAGCCGTTTGTTGTTTCAAAGATTGTTGATTCAAGCGGCAATGTAGTAAAAACCACAGAACCTACCATAAAAAGACAGGCAATTTCAAAAGATATTGCAAAACAGATATGCGGTATGCTTGAACGTAATGCCATTGACGGCGGTGCAACAAACGGTTATGTTGCCGGCTACCGTATCGGCGGAAAAACAGGTACTTCCGAAAAAAAGGTTGACGAATATGGTAACTTGTCAAGCGACTATATTGCGTCATTCTGTGGAATTGCACCGAGTGATGACCCTGAAATTGCACTTCTCTGTTATTTCGATACACCTGACAAAAATATCAACTATTACGGTTCAGCCGTTGCGGGACCGTGTTTCAGAAATATTATGAGTGAGGTTCTGCCGTACCTTGGTGTTGAAAAGATTTATTCTGACGCCGAAATGACAAAACTTGACACAACAACAAGTGCATACTATGGTATGAGTGTTGAGGCAGCACAGTCATTGGTTAAAAATGACGGACTGAAATATGAGGTTGTTGGCAGCGGCAAGAATGTAATTGCACAAAATCCGGCGGCATATTCAACAATTCCAAAAGACGGTACTGTTGTGCTTTATACTGATACAGACAGTACAAAACAGCGTGTTACCGTTCCTGATTTCAGTAACTGTACGCTTTCTGAGGCAAATGTTCTTGCGTCAAACAACAATCTTAATCTCTGCATACAGGGTTCGTCGCTTTCTGAGGGAACATCTTATGCAAAGTCACAGGACATAAAGGCGGGAACTGAGGTTGAGTCTTATACCGTAGTAACGGTCACATTCAATCAGGATAACAGTATTATGTAGTTAAGGTATTTGCGTGTACAGCGGCAGTATTCACAACTGCCGTTTCATCAAGAGGTGTTTTAAATTGACCAACAGAATTAAAACAGTACAAAATCCTAAACTTATTCTCGTTGCCTGTAAAAATTCCGAAAGAATATCAGGCATAATTTCGGATATTCTGAATTTCTGCTGTTACAATACCTGTATTGACAATTTTTCGGAAAATACGGATTTTATTATAAAAAATCATTCCGAAAATTTCACAATACCAAAAGACACAATAGCCTGTACCGTTATATTTGACGGCACATTGGATTTAAGCGACAGTGTTATTCTGAAATTCAGAAACAAGGCGACATCATACGAATACTGTCTGAAAAAATACGGTGAAGATGTAAGAACCATTCTTACTTATTCATCAGAAAACTATGACGCTGATGTAACATACAGAAACAAAAGCACGGATTCCGACGGAGCTGCCGTATTTGATATAATCGGTACGGGAATACTCAGCCGTGTTCATCTGAAAAATTCCGTTTTTTCGATTGATGAGGTTCTGGTGTGTACTGCCGCACTTATCGCAACGGGAATACCGATAGCCTCAATACTCGGATACTTCAATGCGTCCGAAGAAAAATAGATTTGCGTAATTTTTTTAAATTAAGAAAATAAAAATCAAGGGGAAAAGAAAGGTGGATTTATTCTATGACAGGAATATGGACAGTAATAGCGGCGGTTGCAGCATTTGCAATAGCGGCACTTATGGGAATATGGCTCGTGCCGTTTCTCAGAAAACTGCATTTCGGTCAGACAATACTTGAAGTAGGGCCTAAGTGGCACAAAGGCAAACAGGGTACGCCAACTATGGGCGGATTTATGTTTATTGCCGGCAGTATTATCGCAACGGTATTATGCGTTATGCTGTTTCACATAACAGGCACTCAGAACGGTATATCTCCCGAAACAACCTTACAGTCTGCAAAAATTTACGGCGGATTGTTTATGGCTCTTGCATTCGGTGCAATAGGCTTTATTGACGACTATATCAAAGTAATAAAGAAAAGAAACCTCGGTCTTACCGCAGTTCAGAAACTGCTTTTACAGTTTATTGTTGCCGCCGCTTATCTTGCAACAATGTACTTTTTCGGCGGAAACACATCAACCTACATTCCGTTTGTAGGAATGGTTGACATAGGAATACTTTACTATCCGATTTCGGCAATACTCATTGTCGGAGTAGTAAATGCCGTAAACCTTACAGATGGTATTGACGGACTTGATGCGTCAGTAACATTCTTTGCCTCAATTTTCCTGATTCTCATAGCAGGTTATACGGCAAGAATGGGACTTTCAATAATGTCAGCGGCTCTTGCCGGTGGTTGTCTGGGATTTCTTATCTGGAATTTTCACCCGGCAAAAGTATTTATGGGCGACACAGGCTCGCTTTATCTCGGCGGATATATCTGTGCATTGACATTCGGTCTTGATATGCCGATAATTCTCATACTTGTGGGACTTGTGTATATTATCGAGATGTTCTCCGTAATTTTACAGGTTACATATTTCAAGCTGACTCACGGCAAAAGACTTTTCAAGATGAGTCCTATACATCATCACTTTGAGATGTGCGGCTGGTCAGAAGTAAAAATCGTTGTTATATTCAGCGTATTTACGGCAATATGCGGAGCCGTCGCACTTATGATTATACTGACTCAGAATAACATTTTATGATAAATTTACACCGTACTTATGAAAGGAAGTGCCTGTAAAAGTGCGATATGATTCCTCACCGGCACGACAGTTGCCTCAGCGTTCACCGACACAGCCGCCACGTCAGAAACCGACGTCGGTTCAGGAGGAAAAACCCGTAGGTTTTCCGAAAAAAGTAAGAAACAAACTGAAAATTTTCTCAATCCGGCTCGGACTTGATATGACATTTATGTTCCTTGTAATTATCCTTGTAATTATCGGAATAGTAATGATGTTTTCGGCAAGTTATCCTGCTGCACTTGAATACACGGGCAGCAGTTATTATTATCTTATAAGACAATCGGTCTTTTCCGTTATCGGAATAGGCATAATGATACTTATGTCATATTTTGACTATCACCATTTTCACAAAATTGCACCGTGGATTCTGCTTATTTCATATTTACTTCTTATAGCGGTACTTTTGTTCCCGTCATCTGACGGAATACACAGATGGCTTAGACTTGGTATATTTGATATTCAGGCGTCGGAAATAAGCAAATTCGCAATAATACTGTTTCTTGCACACTGGGGTTCACTGCATTTTCGTGAAATGGATACATTCAAATTCGGAGTTCTTCCGGCACTCATAATACTTGTTTCAACTGCCATACTTCTCATACTTGAACCTCACTATTCAGGTATAGCAATTATTACAATGCTTGTTGCGGTAATGATGTTCGTAAGCGGAGTAAAGATAAGATACTTTGTGTTTGCTGGTATTCTTATTGCCGCCGCCGTTGTGGTTCTTGCAATAACGGGTCAGCTCGGCTACGCAATGGAACGTCTTGACGGCTGGGGTCAGGCACTCACTTATACTGACGCTGATATGTGGAATAAAACCTATCAGACACGTAATTCACTCTATGCAATAGGTTCAGGCGGCTTGTGGGGACTCGGACTCGGTCAGTCACGTCAGAAATATCTTTATATTCCGGCGGCTCAGAACGACTTTGTTTTTGCTGTTGTATGCGAGGAACTCGGCTTTGTCGGTGCTATGATAATACTTCTTGTTTTTGCACTTCTTGTATGGAGAGGAATAACCATTTCAATGCGTGCAAAGGATAAATTCGGTTCACTTCTTGGCATAGGACTTTCGGCACAGATAGGCTTACAGGTAATTCTCAATATAATGGTAATTACCGACTGGATGCCGAACACAGGTATCAGTCTGCCGTTTTTCAGTTACGGCGGTTCATCACTTATAATGCTTCTTGCCCAGATGGGTATAATACTTTCAATTTCAAGAACATCAAACTTAGAAAAGGTTTAGGGGGTATATATAAATGAGAATATTGTTTGCCGGCGGCGGAACAGCCGGACATATCAATCCGGCTCTTGCCATTGCCGGATATGTACGTTCACGACAGCCAGACGCAGAAATACTTTATGTAGGTTCAAAGGGCGGAATGGAGGAAAGACTCGTTCCTCAGGCAGGATATGAATTTCGTGGAATTGTCGTTCAGGGTTTTAAGCGTAAATTAACACCGAAAGCAATCAAAGACAATATCATAACCGTAAAAAAAGCAATTTCGGCAAGTGCCGAGTCAAAGAAAATAATAAAAGAATTTAAACCCGATATATGCGTCGGAACAGGCGGATATGTCAGCGGCCCTGTTTTAAGAGCGGCAGATAAACTCGGTATTCCGATTATTATTCACGAACAGAACGCTTTTCCGGGAGTGGCAAACAAAATGCTCGCAAAAAGAGCGGCAAGGGTTATGCTTGCAATGCCGGCGGCAAAACAGCATTTCCCCGAAAACTGCAACTTTGTTAATACGGGTAATCCAGTCCGTGGCGATATTATAACCGTTGACAAAGAACAGGCAAGAAAGGAACTCGGACTTGACAGTCGTCCTGTAATACTCTCATTCGGCGGTAGTCTTGGTGCAAGAATTATCAACGAATCACTTGCCGATATTATCGCACGTAGTGCAAAGGACGGAAAATATCAGCATATACACGCTTATGGTCAATACGGCAAATGGTTTCCCGACCTTTTGAAAGAAAAGGGTGCTGACCTCGAAAATGCTAAAAATCTTGACATCAGGGAATACATAAACAATATGCCTACCTGTCTTGCGGCGGCAGATTTAGTAATAGCAAGAGCCGGTGCAATCACTATCAGCGAAATTGAAGTAAAGGGCAAACCGTCAATTCTCATTCCGTCACCTAATGTTGCAGAAAATCACCAGTATCATAACGCTATGTCGCTTGTCGAGAAAAATGCGGCGGTAATGATTGAGGAAAAAGACCTTACTCCCGAAAAACTCACAGAAGAAATTGACAAATTAGCATCAGACCCCGACAGACTGCGTGAATATTCCGAAAACGCACAGAAAATGGCAGTGTCGGACGCATCAAAGCGTATTTATTCCGTTATCGTTGAAACTATCGCAACATCAAAAAAGTAAAATATATTATCTGATAAAAATTTCTCAGAATATTCAATTTTCGTCATTATACAGCATATAATTATCTATGTAGTATAATATTGGAGGGTGAATGTTTTGAGCAGGCTTTTGGTTGAGGGAAAAAAAGAAATCTCAGGAGAAATTACCGCTCAGGGTGCAAAAAACAGTATTTTGCCGATTCTTGCGGCAACAATACTTTGTGACGGCGAAAGCTGTCTGAAAAATTGCCCGAATCTGACAGACGTTGATTTTTCTCTTGATATTCTTCACTATCTCGGCTGTAAAGCACACAGGGAAAACACCACCATAACCGTCAATGCCGAAAATTTCGATAAAAGCACCGTTTCCGATTCACTTATGAAAAGAATGAGGTCGTCCGTTATTTTTCTCGGAGCGTTGCTCGGAAAAGCACATCACGCTGAAATTTCCTGTCCGGGCGGTTGTGAACTCGGTGCAAGACCTATCGACATTCATATATCATCTCTTAAAAAATTGGGAGCTGTTTTTGAACGGAATGACGATATAATTATTTGTTCAGCACCAGACGGTCTTAAAGGCTGTAATATTGATTTGCGTTATCAAAGCGTGGGTGCAACCGAAAATATTATTCTTGCGTCGGTTCTTGCAAGCGGCACAACGATTATATCAAATGCCGCCCGTGAACCTGAAATAACTGACCTTGTGGCATTTCTTAATAAATGCGGAGCGAAAATTTTCGGTGCCGGCACGGAAACAATTCTGATTGAGGGAGTAAAAAAACTTACAGGTGCAGAGCATAAAATCATACCTGACAGAATAGCAATAGCAACATATATGGCTTGTACCGCAGTAACAGGCGGTTGTCTTACGGTTTATGACGTTATTCCAGAACATATACGGTCAGTTATTCCGTTTTTCAGGGAAACGGGCTGTGTAGTAAAATGCACCGAAAACGAACTGAGAATTTTTGCACCCGAAAAACTTACTTCCCCTGAACTCATAACAACAAAGCCTTATCCGTCGTTTCCTACGGACGCACAGCCGCCGCTTATGTCGGTTGCGGCAGTGGGGGGCGGAATTACCGTTTTTGTTGAAAACGTCTTTACAAACCGTTACAATCACGTTCCGTCACTGAGAAAACTTGGTGCAAACATCATAGTCAACGACAGGCTTGCAATCGTAACAGGCGTAAAAAAACTGCACGGCACTTCTGTCAATGCTATGGATTTGCGTGGGGGAGCGGCTCTCGTTGTTGCGGCTCTTGCGGCAGAGGGAACAACCGAAATTAACGGCTTTGAACATATTCTTCGTGGATATGACAGAAGTCTTTTTACCAAAACAGACGAAAATACCTACAAACCGAATTTTTAACTGAATTATCGTCAGTCCTCCATGTAATAGTGGGGGACTGTAAAAATACTTTTGCAGAACTTAATAAGGGAATGATAAAAGTGGAAAAACGACAATCGGGCGGCAGACCGTCAGATAAACCACAAAAAAGCAATAATCAGAGGTCAGGCAGTGCCGCCAGTCAAAAGCAGAACAGACCGCCAAACAGACCACCTAACAGACCGACACAGTCTGTTAATACTCAAAAAAGACCGCCGAACAGACCTGTTCAGTCATCAAACACTCAGAAATCCAAAAATTTCAGCACCAATCCTCAGCCGAATAAACCCCGTTCTTCACAACAGCAGAAAACAGTACATAAACCGACTTCATCACAGCAGAATTTACAAAAAAACAATACTCAGTACCAAAAGCCGAAACAGCAACGCCTACCACAGAAAAAGCCTGTACAACAGCGTAGCATTTCACAGGCTGATGTTGATATACAGGCAGAGGAAATTCTGAATAAACCCAGAAAATTAACTCGTCAACAGGAGTATTCAAAACCGCTTGCACCGGCAAAAGAACCGATAAGTCCGTACAAACGCAAAATGAAACGTGTGCTTTTCTATATGGTAACCATTGTTATTCTTTTTGCTGTGTGTTGTGTTCTGTCACTTACGGTATTTTTTAAGATTGACAATATCGAGGTAGAGGGAAAAACACGTTATGAAAAGGACGATATTATTTCATCTTGCCTTATCAATAAGGGCGATAATCTGATTTTGTGCAATACAGGCAGTGGAGAGGATAGAATTAAAAACGATTTTCCGTATATTGAAGAAGTCAGTATAGAGAAAAAACTTTTTAACACAATTATTATCACGGTCACCGAGGCAAAACCTACATCGGTTATCGAAAGCAAAGGACAATATGTTGTTCTCGGCAAAACAGGCAAAATAATTGAAATTGACAAAGAAAAGAAATACAGTGTTCCGACGGTTCTCGGTGCAGAGCTTGAAAAGGTAAAGCTGTCATCAACCGTTAAATATAAAGACGATAATGTCAGTAAATATGTTGATGATATTCTTGCGGCTGTCAGTGAAACAGGCATAAAGAATATTGAAACGGTTGATATTTCCAACCTGTCCAAAATTACGCTTATCCGCAAAAACGGATTTAAAATAATAATCGGTACTCCCGAAGATGTTGAGTACAAACTCAGAACAGCCAAAGCAATTATGGACGGAAATGTAAAGGACAGCGATTCAACAGGTGTTCTTGATGTATCTCTTGCGAGTGCTGACGGCGGAAAATCCTATCTTAAAGACGGAGCGTCAGCCGAAAGCTCAGTGCAAAGCAGTAAACCTGAAAACAGCAAAACAGAGAGCAGTAAGCCTGAAAGCAGTAAAACCGAAGAAAGCTCATCAGCCGAATCATCAGGGGAAACATCATCAGAGCCGTCAGACGAATCATCAGAGGAAACATCACAGGAATCATCAGCCGAATCATCAGAGGAAACGTCACAGGAGTCGTCGGACGAATCATCAGAAGACACATCATCAGAGCCGTCAGAGGAATCTTCCGAAGAAACAGGCGAATAATCTATTGAATATATTGAAAAATTTTCAATATGTTTTGTTAGATTAAACAAAAAATTCGTCAAAAAATACATTTACTGTTTTAAGAATGATGAATATGCTTTAAAATGGATTATGTATATTGAAATTTTGCGGTAAAAGTGGTAAATTTATAATAAGTTATATGGTTATAAAAAAATATAAAATCATTGTCAGTTCAATACGCTTATGACAATAATTTGTCGGAGCAGTATTATGCTGTCAGATGTTAATTTTGAAGGGAGAAAAACAATGCCTTACGAATTTGAAAACGATATTGACAACATCGTACACATTAAAGTTGTCGGAGTAGGCGGCGGCGGCGGAAATGCCATCGACCGTATGGTTGAGTATGTTTCAGGAGTTGAATTTATTTCAATCAACACAGACCAACAGGCACTCAACCGTTCAAAAGCAACTCAGAAAATGCAGATAGGCGAAAAGATTACACACGGCAAGGGTGCCGGTTCAAAACCGGAAGTTGGCGAAAAAGCCGCAGAAGAAAGCCGTGAGGCTATCGCTGAAATTCTCAAGGATACCGATATGGTATTCATCACAGCCGGTATGGGCGGCGGTACAGGTACAGGTGCAGCTCCTATTGTTGCCGAGGTAGCAAAGGAAATGGGTATCCTTACTGTTGGTATTGTTACCACTCCTTTCCTTTTTGAAGGCAAAAGACGTATGGAGCAGGCTGAATCAGGTATCGCAAAACTGAAACAGCACGTTGATTCACTTATTGTTATTCCTAACGAAAGACTTAAACATATCAGTGAAGAAAAGATTACTCTCCAGAACGCATTCTTTGCCGCTGATGATGTACTCCGTCAGGGTGTTCAGAGCATAACTGACCTTATCGTAATTCCGGGTCTTGTAAACCTCGACTTTGCAGACGTTACATCTGTTATGAAGGACGCAGGCTATGCACTTATGGGCGTAGGTGTAGCGTCAGGCAAGGACAAGGCAAAGGTTGCCGCTCAGAACGCAATTTCAAGTCCTCTCCTTGGCACATCTATTCAGGGTGCAAAGGGTCTTATCGTCAACATCAAGGCATCACCTGACATTGGTCTTGACGAGATTCAGGAAGCATCAACAATGATTTCCGAACAGGCAGACGAAAACGCTATTATCATCTGGGGTGCTGCTCTTGATGAAGAAATGGAAGACTCAATCAGCGTTATCGTTATTGCAACAGGTTTCCCGACAACCGATTCATACTCAATGCCGACAAATACAAAGAAAGATGAAAAGAAGTCAAATTCACCTTTTCAGTACGGTTCGGCAGTAACAACAAAGACTGAACCGACAAGATTCGGTGCTGTTACAAGACCACAGGAAAAGCCACAGCCAAAACCACAGCAGCCTGTTTACAATCCTTATCAGGCTCCCACACAGCCACCTGTATATCCTAATGCAACCACATCAACATATCCTAATGCAAATACCCGTCCGAGTCAGTCACCGGCTTCTAAGCCACAGCAGCCGGCACAGAAGAGCGGAGATTCCGACGATTCATTTATGGATATTATGTCAATATTCAATAACAAATAATTCCTTAAAGCCTGTCGTATTCCGACAGGCTTTAATTATGCAAAAATAGTTCTGATTATTTTATTTTAAAATTTTTGTTGCCTTTTACAGATTGAAGTGCTAAAATTGAAAAGATAATAATAAAATAAAACAGGAACGGTGTGATATATTTTTATGAAAACAAAGCACGTTATAGACCTTGAAGATTTGTCACTCGATGAGCTTATGGAAATTATTCAGCTTGCAAACAGAATCAAAGAAAAGCCGTCAGATTATTCGGAAGTTTGTCACGGTAAAATTCTTGCAACGCTGTTTTATGAACCGTCAACAAGAACTCAGATGTCATTCAAAACTGCAATGCTCCGTCTTGGCGGCAGCTTTATCGGTTTTGACAATCCGCAGAACTCGTCTGTTTCAAAGGGAGAAAGTCTGAAAGATACAATAACCGTTGTCGGCGGATATGCCGATATTATCGCAATAAGACACCCACTCGAAGGCACGGCAAAGGCAGCGTCAATGTATTCCGCAGCACCCGTTATAAACGCAGGCGACGGAGGACATCTTCACCCGACGCAGACACTTACCGACGTTGTAACGCTTTATAACGAAAAGGGCAGACTTGACAATATGTGCATAGGTCTTTGCGGCGACCTCAAAAACGGCAGAACCGTACATTCACTTATAAAAACAATGTCACACTTCAAAAATAACCGTTTTGTGCTTATTTCAACGCCCGAACTTTCCGTACCGCAGTACATCAAAGACGTTATGAATGTTTCAGATTGCGAATATACCGAAGTCAACAGTCTTAAAGAGGCTATTCCTATGCTTGATGTTCTCTATATGACGAGAATACAGCAAGAGCGTTTCAAAAGCCAGGAAGATTATGAAAAACAAAAGGGCATATTTGTCCTTGATAAAGAAAAACTCCTCAATGCAAAACGAGATTTAAAAATTCTTCACCCATTGCCACGTGTTGATGAAATTACAACAGACGTTGACTATGACGAAAGGGCAAAATATTTTGCACAGACCATTTACGGAATGTACGCACGAATGGCACTGATAATGACAATGCTGAATCACCCCGACAAAAATGCCGCTCCACGCATTATGCCGACGCATAATCTCAGGTGCAAGAACCCGAACTGCATAACATTGACTGAAAAATATCTTCCGTCAATTTTCCGTGAAGTCGGCGGAGATATGCTTATATGCAAATATTGCGACGGCAGAACTTTAATATAAATTTTTTGTAAATTTCTGATTGTGTTGACAAAATTCAAAAACAGTCATATAATTATTTTCGGACAAACTTAATATTGAACAAATTACGGAACCGGGGAGTCAATCGAATTGTTCTGAGAGTGAGGTAGAGCCTCTTACCCGTTGAACCTGACTGATTTGCAGTGTAGGGAGTTTTGTTTTCAAATTTTAAACATAAAATATCTTTAAAATGGCGAAACTCTTAACAGTGTTTCGTCATTTGTTTTTTATTCAATAATCAAAAGTATATGCAAAAACGAAAGGAAAGATTATTATGTCAGACAAATTCATTCTTGGCGGCAAGGAGTTCAATTCCCGTTTTATTCTTGGTTCGGGTAAATTTTCACTTGATATGATTAAGGCGGTTATCGAGGACGGCGGTGCAGAAATTATTACACTTGCACTCAGACGTGCAAATGCGGGCGGCGAGGAAAATATCCTTGACTATATCCCGAAAAATGTAACACTTCTCCCGAATACATCAGGTGCAAGAAACGCTGAGGAGGCAGTAAGAATCGCACGTCTTTCAAGAGAACTTGGCTGCGGCAATTTTGTTAAAGTTGAGGTTGTCCGTGACAGCAAATATCTTCTCCCCGATAATGCCGAAACAGTAAAGGCAACTGAAATCCTTGCAAAAGAGGGCTTTGTTGTACTTCCTTATATGTACCCCGACCTTTATACAGCCCGTGACCTTGTAAATGCGGGTGCGGCGGCTGTAATGCCTCTTGCGGCACCGATAGGCAGTAATAAGGGACTTTGCACAAAAGATTTTATAAAAATTCTCATCAATGAAATTGACCTTCCGATTATCGTTGATGCCGGAATAGGCAGTCCGTCACAGGCTTGTGAGGCTATGGAACTTGGTGCAGCGGCTGTTATGGCAAATACAGCGGTTGCAACAGCCGGAAATATCAATCTTATGGCAAAAGCATTCAAACTTGCCGTTGAATCGGGCAGACTTGCTTATCTTTCAGGACTTGGCAGAGTGCTTGAATCGTCAGGTGAGGCATCAAGTCCGCTCACGGGATTTTTACAGGACTGATAACATAAAATAACAGAGGCTAATAAAATGAAGAAGTTAATAATGATAGCTTTAATAAGCACAATGATAATAGGCTGTTCCGCCTGTAACAGCAGTTCTGACAGTAGTGTGCCGTCAGAATCCGATATTGCGGCAGAAGAAAGTATAAACAGTGACGGATATATAAATAACGGTGAATATATATATAAAATATTGGAAGATGATACAGTAGCCATAGTTGAATATGTAGGCACAGAAAAGAACCTGATTATACCCGATAAAATAGATGACAGAAGCGTTTCAGGCATAGACCACAGGAATGAAACTTACAGTTTTTCGGATAGTGTAGAGAGTATAGTATTGCCTGAAAGTGTAACTTTTTTGAATAATTATGCTTTTGAAGGTTGTCAGAGTCTTAAAAGCATAGTGCTTCCTGAAAGTTTAGAGAAAATTGAATCGGCGGCATTTAAGACCTGTTCTTCATTGAAAGAAATTGTTATTCCTGACAGCGTATCTGAAATGGGTTTTGATGTTTTTGCAGATTGTAAGTCATTAAAAAGTGTAAAGCTGTCAAAGGGTATGAAAATGTTGCGTAGCAGAACATTTCAGAACTGTTTTTCTGTTGAAGAAATTGATATACCTCAGACAATAACAATTTGGGGAGATAGTTGTTTTGAGAACTGTAAGAGTTTAAAAAATATATCAGTACCCTCTGAACTCAGTGGTTTAGGAAAAAGGGCTTTTTATGGTTGTGAAAGTTTAACCAAAATTGAAATACCTGAACTTATATCTTATGTATCGGAAGGTACGTTTGCTGATTGTCCGAGTTTAAAGGAACTGAAAATATTAAACACAAATTTCTTATCTTCGGGCAACGGAGATTATTACACCGATGAAGAACATACAAAAGCTATGGAAGAACTTCCTGAACATATAACAATCTATGGATATTCTATGAATTATGACCAAAGTGAAACAGCATTGTACAAATACTGTAAAGATAAGGGTATCAAATTTGAAGCATTAGACTAAATGAACAGTCAGAATAATGCTGCAAAAGTTGAAATATCCGCAAAAACAATAAAGGAGGAAGTTACTGTAAAATTTATAGTTCTTTATAAATTTTGAGTAACAAACACACTATGCCTGAACAAATGAATATAATGGACGAAGTTCTTGAAATGTACAATAAATATGACTTCAATAAATTTACTGCAACAGATGTCAGAAATGCACTTGCAAAGGACAGATTGGATTATTACGATTATGCCGCACTGCTTTCACCGGCGGCACTGCCTTTCCTTGAACAAATGGCAGAAAAGGCTCAGAAAATCACAAGACGGCAGTTCGGAAACACAATAGCAATGTTCACACCGATTTATATTGCGAATTACTGTGAAAATCAGTGTGTTTACTGTGGCTTTAACTGCAAGAACAAAATTCACCGTGCAAAACTGAATCTTGATGAAATCGAGCGTGAATATCAGGCTATTGCCGCAACAGGACTAAAAGAAATTCTTATTCTCACAGGTGAGTCACGCTCAATGTCGGGAATAGAATATATCGGCGACGCAGTAGAACTTGCAAAGAAATATTTTTCGCTTATCGGACTTGAAATTTACCCTGTTGACGTTGACGAGTATAAATATCTCCACGAAAGAGGAGCGGATTTTGTAACGGTATTTCAGGAAACCTATAACACCGATACTTATGCAAAGGTACATCTTGCCGGACAAAAGAGAATTTTCCCTTACCGTATCAACGCACAGGAAAGGGCAATTCTTGGCGGTATGCGTGGAGTAGGCTTTGGTGCATTACTCGGAATTGACGATTTCCGCCACGACGCATTTTCTGTCGGTGTTCACGCATCACTTGTACAGAAAAAATATCCTCACGCTGATATTGCAGTTTCAGTACCACGCTTACGTCCTTATATCAATAATGCGGAAGAAAATCCGAAAGACGTACACGAAAAACAGCTTATGCAAGTTATGTGTGCTTACAGAATATTTTTACCTTATGCAAGCATAACAATTTCAACACGTGAACGTGCCGAGTTCCGTGACAATGCCGTAAAAATTGCCGCAACAAAAATTTCAGCCGGTGTATGTGTAGGCATAGGCGGTCGTTCCGAGGAAGAAAAAGGCGACGAACAGTTTGAAATTTCCGACCCACGCACAGTTGACGAGGTTGCCGACGCATTGCGTAAAAACGGACTTCAACCGTCATTCAACGATTATATAAGACTTATTTAAGGTGTAATTATGCTGTTTGTAATAACATCTTCAAATTTATGCACAGATAATTTTCTTTCAAGGATTGACAGCATAGCAAAAGCAAAGCCCGACAGAATTATTCTCCGTGAAAAACATCTTTCATCAACTGAATATATGCACCTTGCACTTGAATGTAAAACAATATGCGAAAAATACAGTGTACCTTTTTTAGTGAACAGTTTTTATGAAGTTGCCGAAAAAATCGGCGTTTCAGATATACACATTCCGCTTTCGGTTCTTGAAGAAAAGCCGTCGCTTGTTTCGGAATTTAAAACCGTCGGAGTTTCGGTTCACAGTGTTGTTGAGGCACAAAAAGCCGAAAAACTCGGTTCGTCTTATGTAATTTTTGGTCATATATTTCCTACCGACTGCAAAAAAGACCTTGCACCACGTGGAACGGATTTACTCAAAGAAGTTGTATCGTCCGTTGATATTCCGGTTCTTGCAATAGGCGGCATAACAAAAGAGCGAATATCAGATGTTATGAGCACGGGTACAAAGGGAATATGCGTTATGTCACATTTTATGAAGTGCAAAAATCCTTATGAAGAAATAACTGATTTTAAAAACATCATTGAAAAAGTGTAGTGATTTATGTGTTCACTGACGAATGATGTAAAATGAATGTAGCATAAATACTTGATATTGCCTTTTCTTTGTGCTAAAATATTTCTGACACTAATTACAGGAGGCATTTTTTATATGTCAGGACATTCAAAATGGAGTACCATCAAGCGTAAAAAAGAAAAAACAGATGGTGCAAGAGCAAAAGTATTTACAAAAATAGGTCGTGAACTTGCCGTAGCTGTTCGTGAGGGCGGCGGTGCAGACCCAGCGTCAAACTCAAAACTGAGAGATTGTATCGCTAAGGCAAAGGCTAACAATGTACCTAACGATAATATTGAGCGTATAATCAAAAAAGCTGCCGGCAGCAGTGACCAGAGCAACTATGAGGCTATAACTTATGAAGGTTATGGTCCTTGCGGAATTGCTGTTATTGTTGAAACACTTACCGACAACAGAAACCGTACAGCCGGAGATATTCGTCATTACTTTGACAAATACGGCGGAAACCTCGGAACACAGGGTTGTGTATCATTTATGTTCTCACAAAAGGGCGTTATCGTTATCGAAAAAGAGGGTAATGACGAAGATAAGGTTATGGAGGACGCTCTTGAAGCCGGTGCGGCTGATTTTTCGGCTGAATCAGATGATGTGTTTGAAATTTACACAGAACCGGCTGATTTCAGTGCGGTAATGGAAGCACTTTCAGAAAAAGGCTATGAATTTGTTTCAGCAGATGTTTCAATGGTTCCCGCAACTTATTCAAAGATTGATGATGAGGAATCTGTAATAAAAATGCAGAAACTCCTTGATATACTCGAAGACAACGACGATGTTCAGAACGTATGGCATAATTGGGACTGTCCAGAAATTGATGACGAGGACTGAAAATATTGTCTGAAATCCGCATAAACACAAGATTTTTTGTGTATTGGTTATAATATATAAACCTAAATCACAGCTTGAATTGTGGATTATGTCAAATGATAATGATGTACGATTGTTATGTGTTTTTAGTATGTATATCACAATAAGGGATATTATATCCCCCTTATTTCTTTTGATTTTTTCAAGAGAGATAGGGGGGATTTTTTGTTATTAAAAGCAGTTTTGAATGAATTTATTTATGAATGTAAAATTAGAAATTTGACACCACAGACAATAAAAAGTTATCGTAATGGCAATAATTTAATGATTCAATGGCTGAATGAGAATAGAAATATTACAGACATTGAACAAGTCAAATCAACAGACCTAAAAGCATATATATTTTTAAAATTTGATAATAAAGCAAAAGAAAGTTATATCAATGGCATAATTAAACAAATGAGAGCTTTTTTTAAGTATGCTGTTGATAATGAATATATTGCTGTCAATCCTGTTTTAAAAGTAAACTGGGCGAAAGAGTCAAAAACACTGATTAAAACATTCACGAATAAACAAGCTGTAAAGTTATCTAATGCCTTTACAAATTCAAATTACCTTGAAAGCAGAAACAAGACAATTATAATAATGTTGCTTGATACAGGTATAAGGAATAATGAATTGTGTATGCTGACAGATACTTCCATATCTGATAATGTTTTAACTATTCTCGGCAAAGGAAACAAAGAAAGACAAGTAGGCATAAGCCCATTATTGCAAAAGCAGTTAATTATTTATCACAGAATTAAAAACGCATATTTTCAGGATAAACAAATACACAATGATTTTTTGTTTTTATCGAGAACAGGCAGAAAATGTACAGTAAATACCATAGAAAACATTATGACAGAAGCTGGTGCAAGAATTGGAATTGATGACAATATAAGATGTTCTCCACACACTTGCAGACATTTCTATGCACAAACTATGGTAAAGAACGGCATAGATATTTACAGTTTATCAAGATTGTTAGGACACGGAAATATTAGCATAACACAAAGATATCTTGAATCAATGCTTGATAAAGATATTGTTGACAGAAGTATTAAAACAAGCCCCCTTATGACTATTGACAACAGAAAGGATTGAATAATTATGGACAGATACCCAAGCACAATAACATCATCAAGAGGGAAAATTTACACATCATCAAGTCAGGCATATAAGGACTACTGGACGTTGTCGGAGCGTATCGACAATACAAACATTTTGAACAGCAAACTTGAACAGAAAAAGCAATACAGAGATGAGATATATAATATATACTGTCAGCTTGAATACATAGGACAGTGAGAAAGGACAGAATCATTATGAACAAGAACACAACAAACACCATTAAAAAGCCGTACGAACTGAAAGCCGAACACAACAAAGATGTATTAAATACTTTTTTTGAGAACAGCACAGCGGATTTTAAGACGCTTGTTGATGCTTTACTTGCTTTTGGCAACACAAACCCAGATAGAGCAACAGGCAGTATAACGGTATCAATCGGCAATAAAGTAACAGATAACTGCTTTACTGCTATGCTTATATCACACACTAACAAACCTGTTATTATGATAGGTAACTGGAACAATGTAGAACCTACATTTTGCATTAAAGACAGCAATTACAGGACAAATAACATTGTATGTTCTCTTAATTTAACGCTGATAAATAATTTATGCGTTGATAAGATAAGCGACAAAAAGTATATAATTGACTTTAAGTACGATAACAGTATTGACTATCAGATAGACATAACATACAATAGATAACAGACAACAGGAATAACAACAGCGGATAACAACAACAAAATAAAAAATAATAACTGCTTGTATTGTATTTAAGATATAATATAAGCAGTTATTTTTAATAATAATATCGCAATAGAGTGTACTCTATTGATATACCCAAAAACGCTTGAAATATATAGCATATAAGTTATAAAAATAATTTTGATATATCGCAACAAAGGTATTGACTTTAATGCGATACTATGATATAATTAAGGCACAAAATAGAACAAGGGAGTTGACATTATGCGAATAGGTTATATCAGAGTATCAACAGAGGAACAGCACACGGACAGGCAGGAAACAATAATGCAAAAATACGAGGTTGAAAAAGTATTTTCAGAAAAAATCAGCGGAAAGAACACAGACAGACCGCAATTAAAAGAGATGTTATCTTTTATACGAACAGGCGACACGCTTGTAATTGAAAGCTATTCCCGACTTGCAAGGAGTACAGCGGATTTAATAAAACTTGTTGAACAGCTGAACAGTAAAGGTGTAAACTTAATTAGCGATAAAGAACACATTGACACAACCACACCGCAAGGAAAGCTAATGTTTACTATCTTTGCTGGATTAGCTGAATTTGAACGGACTTGCTTGTTAGAGCGACAAAGAGAGGGAATAGCAGAGGCAAAAAAACAAGGAAAATACAAGGGCAGACAGTCTATAAAGGTTGATAACGAACAATTCCAAGAAGTATATAACCGCTGGAAAAACAATGAAATTACAGCAAGAAAAGCTATGGCAGACTTAAATTTAAAACCTGATACATTTTATCGCCGTGTTAAAGCATACGAACAAGCAAACACCAAAACAAAAACAGAGTAAAGCAAAACAGGATATACACGAACAAATATAAACATAAACAAATATAACAAAAGCTATTGAGTACAAACAATAAACACTCAATAGCTTTTTGTTATGCTTGATGTTATGTTTATACAAAAAATAGTTGTTGTTTCTATTGTGACAAATACAAAAAATCCCGATAATAAAACGCTTTATATCAAGTCGATACTATCAACACAATGATTATTTAATCGGGATAAATAAAAATAAAAATAAAATATAATACAGATAAACAACATTAAAACAAGGCAAAACAGCGGCAATATATTTTAACTGGATAATGCACCGATATATATTAACCGATACCAAAAAATACAATGCTGATAAACAGGGGGCTATTACACTATCAAAAATGTTTTTTGTATTAGGTTTTTAATCAGTCTGATTGACCTGTTACTCGACAATTTAAAAAACATACCGATAAAAAAATAAGGATTTATGGGATTCAACACGGTAATAATCAACATAAA
>JAQXZA010000011.1 GCA_029226955.1 Clostridia bacterium
CATATTTGGTTAAAGTAGGTCGTGTAATTCTCAATAGATTCAAGACTTCATTTGCTTTCATAATATCACCACCTTATATAATTATTGTACCATAACTTTTATAAAGTGTAAATATCTATTTTAATATTTTTAATATTATTAACAACTATACGCAAATCAATTTTGCAATATTCATTTTGAATATAATTCAATGTCAGTAATTTTAACCGAACAAAAACTATCATTCAAAAACACTGCAAAAAATTTACAATTAACTTGACATTTGAGAGAAAAAATTGTAAAATAATTACAATATATCAGAATTACATATCAGGGAGGAATATATATGAAAATGACATCAGCACAGGCGGCAAAACTGCTCAGACAGCTTAACGACGAACTCAGGGCATTGCAAAGACGTGAAACAAGTACAAAAACTTTTCTCGCCTCACTCGGAGAAGATGTTGAATCCGTAAGACCTGTATATGATTATGTTTCAATGCAAAAAGAACAGATTGAGCTTGAAACAAAAATCCGCAAGCTGAAACACACACTGAATGTTTTCAATACAACAACAGTAATTCCTGAATTTGAAATGACGATTGATGAAATGCTTGTATATCTTCCCCAGCTTTCACAGAGGAGAGAGAAACTTTCAGAAATGAAAGACGCACTTCCGAAAGAACGTGAAAGTGCCGGATACGGTCGTAATTCAAATATAATAGATTATCGCTATGCAAATTATGATATTGACAAAGTAAATGCGGATTATATCGCTGTTTCAAACCAACTTTCAATGGCACAGACGGCACTTGATTATATCAACAGCACAAAAGAATTTGAAGTAGAAATATAAATATCTTTCCGTTCGGACAATATAGGTCACCTTTTTAGGATAATGTTACATTATGTTTAATGTTTACGTTTTCCGTTATATGTTATTTTGGATTTGCCTGTTATTTGTTTTTGTTTATGGAATAATATAATGCAAATGAAAACATTTGTTTCGACATATCATTGTCCGAAAAAAATCTTTTGGCGGCGGAGATTCGGTTTTATGCCGCTATATTTTTAAAATTTAAGGGAAACATTGATAAAGTGTGATTTTATCAGTGTTTCCCTTGTTTTATTTAACGCATTTTATTTTTGTAAAGCCGTAATTTTTCAGAAGTTCAATAACTGTATTGTCAATTATTTCACCGGGCATAACAACAGGAATACCCGGCGGACAGGGACAGGCAGTGTCAGCGGCAATGCGTCCGAGTGAATTTTCGAGCAATACTGTTTCACTTGCTGAGAACATAGCCTCACGTGGTGAAAGAACTTTTTCCGATAAGTCTGAAACTGAAAAAGCCGTTGAAATGTTTTTATTGACAGGCATATTTTTAATCGCATTTTCAAGACGAACAAAATCACGTTCACTGTTAAACGGTGTACAAATAAATACAGCATTTTCGCCGTCACAAAATTCACAGTCAATGCCGTTGTCCTCAAAATACTGTTGTTGAGCCTTTCCGACAAGACCAACAGAGGCAGTGTTAAGACATACTCTCAGTGGGTCACACAGACCGTCAGGCTGTATTATGCCTTTTTGTGCGGCAAGGTGTTTGATTTTTGAAATGCGTGTTTCAAGCTGTCTGTAAGCATTTATACCGCCACGGTTAAGCATATAATCGGTGCAAATATCTATTGATGACATAATCGGATATGACGGACTTGTTGAGCCGAAAAGTGCCATAGCGTCTTTTGCATTGTCTGTAAAACGACTGTTCCCGATATTAAGCACAGCACCGCCCGTAAGTACAGGCATAGTTTTGTGCATTGAACAGGCACTCATATCAGCACCGAGATGAACAGGGTGCAGATTTTCATTCATAAAAGCAAGGTGTGAACCGTGTGCATTGTCAACAAGGAGTATCGTGTTGTATTTTTTGCAGATTTTCGCAATAGATTCAATGTCGCTTATTTCGCCGTAATAATCGGGGCTTGTAAGGTAACAGGCTGAAATTTCGCCGTCGTTTTTTAGTGCATGTTCAATATCCTGAGGAGTAACTCTGCCTGTAAAAAGTCCGTTTTCGCTTTTCGGAGAAAGCCACACAGGTTCAATGCCGAGTAATGCCATAGTATTTACTGCACTGCGGTGTACGTTTCGTGCAAAAAGCATTTTGTTTCCGTAAGGAAGTGCAAGCCGTAACATTGCCTGTATGGCAAGAGTACAGCCGCCCGATGAAATCATTGAACGCTTTGTGCCGAAAAGCCTTGCAAGATTTTTTTCTGTTTCAAGAATAACGCCGTCAGCCTCAAAAAGTGCGTCAGTGTCGGGCAGTTCGGTATAGTCAAGTTTTAATAAATCGTCGGGGAAAAATTCAGCACATTTATGTCCGGGAGTATGAAATGATGAACGGTTAAGACTGTTGTGCTGAACAAGTCTGTTGTAAAGTGGAGTATCAGTGTACATTTTCAAAATCCTTTTTTGTGTTTTGTATTTTTGATTATAGCATTATGATTTTTTATATTCAAGTACACAAAAAATAAACAAAATTGTTGAAAATGTGAGAAAACTGTTGTATAATTAAAAGTAAAAAATACAAATGTTTAAGGAGAAAAATATGGACGACAATGAATATCTTTATGAACTGAAAGACTCTTTGGTTACCAAAAGTGAATTAAGCTATATTAAGGCAATAAAAGATGATTTACCCGAAAAATATATTTTACAGCCGCAAATAAATTTATCTTCCATAATAGAAAGAACCGATAATTCGTGCTACCGTAATGAATTATTCCGTAATGTTGACGCAGGAATTTTTGACAGGGAAACATATAAGCCTTTGGTGCTTATAGAAATAAATGACGATTCACATAATCGCCCCGACAGAAGAAGTCGTGACATAAAAGTTAAAATGATATGTGAGGAAGCCGGAATACCGCTGATAACATTCTGGACAAAATACGGAGTAAATGCTGACTACATACACAGAACGGTTAAAACGGCACTTGAACAGTCAGAAAATCCTGTAAGACAAACGCACGATTGGAGTAAAACAAATATAAATAACAGAAAGCCTGAACCGACGAAAAAGCAAGAAGATAACAAATCAGAAGGCGGCTGTTATATTGCAACATCTGTATATGGCAGTTATGATTGCCCTGAGGTATGGACTTTACGCAGATTCAGGGACAGAACTCTGTCGGCAAAATGGTACGGAAGATTGTTTATACGCATTTATTATGCAATAAGTCCAAGCCTTGTAAAGCATTTCGGACATACAAAGTGGTTTCAGAAATTCTGGAAAAAACATCTTGACAAATTAGTTTTAAAATTACAGCATAACGGGTTTGAAAATACGCCTTATAATGATTATAATAGATAAGTAATCATAAATTATAAGGAGTATGAAAAATGACATATAATGAGGCAGTGAAAAAAATAAATTCGCTTTTGGTGTTCGGCAGTAAACCCGGACTTGAAAGAGTATCGGAGCTTGTAAAGCGTATCGGTTCGCCCGACAAAAAGCTGAAATTCGTGCATATAGCCGGAACTAACGGCAAAGGCTCAACAACCGAACTTATCGCAAACACCCTCACAAAAGCCGGCTATAAAACAGGAATGTTTATTTCGCCGTTTGTAATAGATTTTCGTGAGCGTTTTCAGATTGACGGAAAAATGATTGATGAAGATGAACTTGCTGAAATTGTTGAACAGATTTATCCTGTTGTTATGCAGATGAAAGACGAGGGAAAAATAATAACGGAATTTGAGTTTGTTTTTGCGATAGCACTTGTATGGTACAGCAGTAAAAAATGTGATTGCGTCGTGCTTGAAACAGGACTCGGAGGACGCTTTGACGCAACAAATATAATAGATACACCGCTTGTATCGGTTATAACTTCAATTTCGCTTGACCATACGGCAATTCTCGGCGACACCTACGAAAAAATTGCCTTTGAAAAATGCGGAATAATCAAACCAAACGGCTATACCGTTGCTTATGGCGAACAAAAGGACGGTGTTCTTGACGTTATAAGAAATTCTGCAAAAGAAAAAAACAATAAACTTTATATTGCCAATGTAAATTCCGTGACAAAAAAATCGTCGTCGCTTGACGGTTCAGAGTTTTCTTTTTCGTGCGATATGTTCAGCACAGATGATTTGAAAATTCGTTTTATCGGTGAACATCAGCTGAAAAATTCCGCAACCGCACTTTATACAATAGGTGTATTGCGTGAACGTGGATTCAATATTCCCGACAGTGCAATACAGGACGGCTTTAAGACGGCATTTTTTCCGGCAAGACTTGAACTTCTTGGAAAAAATCCGATTGTACTTCTTGACGGAGCCCATAATCCCGGTGGTGCAGAGGCACTTTCAAGGGCAATAAAAGACAATCTCGGAGGCAAGAAAAAAACAGGCATTGTCGGAATGTTAGCAGACAAAGATGTTCACACAGCACTTTCAATGCTGTTGCCGCTTTTTGATGAAATAATTACGGTAAGTCCTCACAGTCCCCGTGCTATGAGTTCGGAAATGCTTGCACAGACGGCAAAGGAATATTGCAATAATATAACCGTTATGAACGATTATGACGAGGCATTCAGAAAAGCCTTGTCCTGTACAGACAGTGACGGTGCTATTGTAATATTCGGTTCGCTGTTTCTTGCCGGTGATATGCGAAAAGTCATAATAAAAAACCTGAAACCATAAAAATTTTCAAGCCTGTGTTCATATACAGGAAATTTATGATTTAACTGTAAATTTGCGGTAAAAAAAGTTTAAAATGACAAAAATCTCCTTGTTTATTTTTCAAATATGTGCTATAAATATAATGTAATCCGTTATATGAAATTTTTGAAGAAGGAGGAGATATTTATTATTGCGATGACGTCAACAAAGTCATGGCAGTCTTATGAAACCCTTTGCAATGTTCTGGAAAGGAACGATATTGACTACGAGCGTAATGACGAAAATCTTTGTGTTAAATGCAGTGCAAGCGGAAAAGATATTCAGCTTAATTTCTTATTTGTAATTCACCCGTCAAAAATGCTTGTGTCGCTTTATTCGCCCGTTCCTGTCAAAATCAAAAGAGAAAACTATTCCAATATGGCTCTTGCTGTGTGCATAATCAATAACGGACTTACCGACGGAAACTTTTGTTTTGAGCCGAGTGACGGAACAGTTTTTTTCAAAATGACATCAAGTTTTTGTGACGTAAATGTCAGCGAGGAGCTTTTTGAATATATGCTTTCAGTCGCCGCTGATACGATTGACGATTATTTTCTGAAAATAAGCCAGATAGCAAAGAGTGAAAAACCGTTTGAGGAAGATGACGGTACAACTGCCAAACTTGCGGATTTTTTCAGTCAGCAAAGATGACTTTAACCCAATGTTCTGAATACTGCAAAAGTCGCCTTGTTCTTATGCGGTATCGGGACACCTGTTAAAAAAATTACGGAAAAATAACGGTATAAGCCGTTTAAATATGAATATTATCAGAAACACCGCATACTTATAAAGTAGCATTTATAAGGGCGGTGTTTTTTTGTATCTTATTTTCAATAAAAAAATCGTCATATCGGTAATTTCAGGAATAATGATTTTAGCTGTGGCAGTGCTTGCCTGTGTAGGAATCAGCAATAATACAGCGGTTGAAACAGCGGCTGACGGAAACTGGGGACTCAGCTTTCAGACTGAGGGACAGCCGCCGGTTGCTAATGCGTCACAGGAACAGTTAAGCAAAATGGACGCTTTTTATATCGGCGACACATCAAAAAAGACAGTTTATCTGACATTTGATGCCGGATACGAAAACGGCAATACGGAAAAAATTCTTGATGTTCTCAAAAAGCATAAAGTCAGTGCAACATTTTTTCTTGTAGGAAACTACATAAAAACATCTCCCGATATTGTCAAAAGAATGGTTGCAGAGGGGCATACAGTCGGCAATCATACATTTACTCACCCCGATATGTCAGAAATTTCAGACGAACAGTCATTCAAAGAGGAACTCACAAAACTTGAACAGCTTTACAAGGAAACCACAGGACAGGAAATGCTGAAAATCTACCGTCCGCCACAGGGCAAGTACAGTGAATCTAATCTGAAAATGGCACAGAGTATGGGTTACAAGACGATATTCTGGAGTCTTGCCTATGTTGACTGGTACGAAAATAAACAGCCTACACACGATGAGGCATTCAAAAAACTCATACCCCGTATGCACAACGGTGCCGTTATTCTTCTTCACAGCACATCAAAAACCAATGCGGAAATACTTGACGAATTTCTGACAAAGTGCGAACAGACAGGATATAAATTTGAACCGATAAGCAATCTCATAAAAACAAAAACGGAGTGATTTTTTTGATACTGACAATGCACTATCCATTTGAACTGCCGCCGCTGAACTATCCTTATGACGCACTCGAACCCTATATAAGCGAAGAAACAATGCACATTCACCACGATATTTTATTCAAAAACTACATCAACAGTCTTAATGTAATTGTGCGGAACAATATGCTTTACAAGGACTGGAATTTGCTTACACTGCTGACTTATGTTGATGATTTTGAAGAACCGTTGCGTACACTTGTAAAAAACAGTGCCGGCGGTGTGCTGAGTCATTATGTGTATTTTGAAACTCTCACACCACATCATACAGAACCGAAAGGGGCATTGTTACAAGCGATAAACAGGGATTTTGGTTCTGTTGATATAATGCTGAATTTTATGGTTGACAAAGCCTTTACAACTTTTGGTTCGGGCAACACGTGGCTTTTGTATGATACAAGTTTTAATCTGAGAATACTCTCAACACCGAATCAGGACCCGCCGCCGATTGAAATACTCCGTCCACTTTTGGTAATAGATATGTGGGAACACGCATTTTTCCTGCAATATCATAACGACAAAAGAGCCTATCTTGATGCCTGGAAAAATATTATCAACTGGGACGCACCTGTCTATCTCAAAACAATCGAAAAGTGAGCATAAAGAAACACCGTTCCGCTCTGGAACGGTGTTTTATAAAATAAAGTCCTTGCATAAATCAAATTTATCTCAGCGTTTAAACTCGCCTTTATTATAATTATGAATTATGAATTATGAATTATGAATTATGAATTGTCCTTGTGTTGTTTCTGGGTTTTTATGACTTTAAGACGGGAAAATTCCTCTCTGTCTTTTTCTTCGAGAGCGTCAGTAATGAACTTTACTGTTTCTTCAAAACGTGGAATCATAATGTTTTTAAGGGCATTTGCACGTTTTTGTGTTTTCTTTATTGCGTCGGCAAGACGATAAACGCTGTTTTCAACTTCCGCAAGGTCAGCAGTAAGCTCCTTAACTTCCTTGAAACACATATACGCCTCATCAAATGTGACGTTTGTTGAGTCAAGACCGTAATAAAGCTGTGGGTTTTCGTCCTTGTCAATGGTGACGATAGGAATTTCGACACCCATAACACTTCTGTATGAGAGTTTCAGGGAATTTTCCTCAGGAATTGACTTTGATATGTCATCACAGAAACCAAGCGTAATATTTGCCCTTTGCAGTGCAAGATATGCTTTGCTGTATGTCACGTCAATCTTGTTCTGAATTTCGGTTGCCTTATCAATAAGCGTCATCATTTCACGGACAAGAATGTTACGCTTTCTGTCAAGAAGTTCATAACCCATTTTTGCGAGTGCAAGGGATTTTTTGAATGTGATAAGATTACCTTTTGTTGGTACAGCCTGAACAGCCATTTTATTTTTTCACCTCCGTGTCGGAGAAATCATACATCATCTGAATCATCGGAATTTTCTGACGAGCCGCCAAAGCCGTCGAAATTAAGCTGTTCGGGGTCAGTAATGTAATACTGGTCAAGCAGTGCGTCGTCAACTCTGTCAAGTTCTGAACGTGGCAGTGTTGACAGGAGTTTCCAGCCTAAATCAAGACTTTGTTCAATGGAACGGTTTTCATTGTAGCCCTGATTTACAAAATGCTGTTCAAACAGCTTTCCAAATTCGATATATTTCTTGTCGGTAGGGGAGAGTTCTTCTTCACCGATAACCGACGCAAGTGAACGAGCGTCCATAACCTTTGCATAAGCCGCAAAAAGCTGGTTTGCAAGCGGCTGGTGGTCGGCTCTTGTATAGCCTTCACCGATACCGTCTTTCATAAGACGTGACAGTGACGGAAGAACTGAAACAGGCGGATAAATGCCTGAACCTTCAAGCGACCTGTCAAGAACTATCTGACCTTCTGTAATATATCCTGTAAGGTCAGGAACAGGGTGTGTTATATCGTCGTTAGGCATTGTGAGAATAGGAATTTGTGTAACTGAACCCTTACTGCCCTTTATCATTCCGGCACGTTCATACATAGACGCAAGGTCTGAATAAAGATAACCCGGAAATCCTTTTCGTCCCGGAATTTCTCCCTTTGATGAGCTGAACTCACGCAAAGCCTCTGCATAAGATGTCATATCCGTCATAATAACGAGTATGTTCATATCACACTCAAATGCAAGATATTCAGCGGCAGTCAATGCACATCTTGGTGTAAGCGTTCTTTCAATGATAGGGTCGTTTGCAAGATTGAGGAACATAACAACTCTTGAAAGAACACCGCTTTCGTCAAAACTTCTGCGGAAATAATCCGCAACGTCGTTTTTAACACCCATTGCGGCAAAGACAATACCAAACTTTTCATTGTCGTCTGAAATCTTTGCCTGTCTTACTATATGAAAGGCAAGTTAATTATGTTTCATACCTGAACACGAGAATAAAGGAAATTTATGACAACGTATAATCGTTGTAAGCGTATCAATGTTTGAAATAACCGAATTGATAAAGTTTCTCGGATAGATAC